>JAQVSH010000165.1 GCA_028700615.1 Bacteroidales bacterium | reverse complement strand
GAAGCGGTGAGTGCGGCTTCAAATTTCGGAGTTTGTTCAGCAGTCATTTTCATTTCCTTTTGAAAACGTTCCATTTGCATAGAAACGAATTCTTTGGCATCAGGTTGAGCCATTCCCATAGTGGAAGCCAACAACAAGCCGGCGGCGAATGTGAAAAGTTTTTTCATGTTTTAATGTTTTTTGGGGATAATTAAAAGGTTAGTTTGGTGTTTATTACATTTGAGGACGATTCGCTCTGCGCTCTTCCATCATTTTCTGATATTTTGCAAATTGATCTGCGGTAAGCACTTCTTTAAATTTTGCTGTATTTTCTTCTTGCATTTTTTTCATGTTGGCCATCATCGTTTCACGATCTCCATCCTGTCCCTGTTGAAACATTTTTCCCATTTTTTCAGACTGGGCCAACAAAATAGCCTCTACTTTAGGAGTTTGCTCAGCAGTCAGTGTCAGTTCAGATGTATAACGTTCCATTTGTCTGGCTACCATTTCCTTAGGGTCAGCTTGAGCCATACAGACGGCAGATGCAAAAGTTAAAACCGCAACTAAAGTGAATAATTTTTTCATGATCGTAGAATTTAGGTCGTAATTAATAGTTATGATTATGATTCAGATAGATAAAATCCATGAGTCGCTTTGTGTTTTACCGCAGAACAAACCTACTAATTCCAACGTTAAAAGAGAGTTAAGGTATGTTAAATCGTGTTAATAGTGAAAGTTTGCGTTTTTTTTTGGCTTTATCTTTGCAGGCGTTTATAGTGAGGAGTTCATTTTGATACAATGTATAACCTTTAAAACATTACATAATGAAAACAAAACATTTATTGTTGACCTTATTGTTTGCACTGGTTGGAGGTTTTCTGGCGTCTTATGTGTATTCAAAAAACACGAGTCCCAGGGTTCAAATGATTCAAAACACAGCACAGCCCGCACAACTTGCCAGTTATGCACCCAACCTTCAGGGAACCAATATTGATTTCACCTATGCGGCAGAAAAAACAATTCATGCGGTAGTTCATGTTAAAGTGAAATCTATGCAAAGCTATGGCAGCGGATCTATTTTTGATTTTTTCTTCGGATACCGCGATATGCCTATGCAGCAACAGGAAGTTGAAGGATTTGGTTCGGGGGTGATTATTTCTCCTGACGGATATATTATTACCAATAACCATGTCATCAAAAATGCTGATGATATTGAGGTTACCCTGAATGACAAAAGAACCTATTCTGCCAAATTGATAGGCGCCGATCCGAATACTGATATTGCCCTGATTAAGGTGGATGCAAAAGAACTTCCCGTGATTCCGTATGGGGATTCCGATGCATTGAAAGTAGGGGAGTGGGTCCTGGCTGTGGGAAATCCCTACAATCTTACCTCTACGGTAACTGCCGGGATTGTCAGCGCAAAGTCCCGTCAACTCGGCATTATACAACCCGGTGAAGATTCTGAGGATTCCTATCAGCAATACGGATATCCCGGTCAGTCACAAAGGAGGAATCAGCCTGCTCAAAACCGCAGTACGATGGCTATTGAATCCTTTATTCAGACTGATGCTGCCGTCAATCCCGGAAACAGCGGCGGAGCCCTGGTAAATGTCCGCGGGGAACTGGTCGGGATCAATACCGCCATTCAGTCCAGAACAGGTTCCTATTCAGGTAATTCCTTTGCGGTTCCGACCAGCATTGTGAAGAAGGTTGTTTCCGACCTGATTGAGTATGGTGCGGTTCAGAGAGCTTATCTGGGTATTTCTATGAGAGACATTAATTCCGAATTGGCGCAGGAATATGATCTTGATCAGATCAAAGGGGTTTATGTTGAAGAGGTCCTTGAAGGAAGTGCTGCCGAAAAGGCAGGAATTCAGAAAGGAGATGTAGTCACAGCCATCAATGGGGTCGAGGTAAACAGCGGATCTCAGATTCAGGAACAGATTTCAAAATTCAGACCCAACGATAAGGTTCAGGTTCAATATCTCCGTAAAGGGAAGACTGTCAATGTGACAGCAACATTGCGCGATCGGTCCGGATCCACTGACGTGATAGCCCGTGCTGAAAATGAAGAAGTAAATCTGGGCGTTGTTTTTTCACCCGTCACTGATCAGTTAAAGACCCGCTTAAGACTTGAAAACGGGGTTCAGGTAAAGGAAGTCTTGCAGGGGAAATTTCGTAAAGCCGGAATTCAGGAAGGGTTTATTATTGTCCGTGTGGATAAACAACCTGTTGAATCGGGATCCGATGTTCAGGAAATTCTGAAAGATGCCAAAGGGGCCATTCTGATTGAAGGAATATACCCCAATGGAGTAAAATATGCTTATGCTCTTCAAATGTAAAATCTGAAAAGTACGGCGGAATAATAGATGAAGCGCTCCGGATTCCTTATGAATTGCAGGGCGCTTCTTTTTTTAATGCGGAAATAGTTCACTTACGGCAAAATAAAACTTGGATTGTAAATTCAAATTGCCTTATATTCGCAAAAATTTTTTTGAAGCAAATGAGACAACTTAAAATCACTAAATCGATTACCAATAGGGAGAGCGCCTCTTTAGATAAATATCTGCAGGAAATTGGTAAAGAAGAATTGATTACGGTTGAAGAAGAAGTTGATTTAGCGCAACGTATCCGCAAGGGTGACAGGATTGCACTGGAAAAACTCACCCGCGCAAACCTTCGTTTTGTAGTTTCCGTAGCAAAACAGTATCAAAACCAGGGATTAAGTTTACCCGACCTTATTAATGAGGGAAATCTTGGACTGATTAAAGCCGCCGAAAAATTTGATGAAACCCGTGGCTTTAAATTTATTTCATACGCAGTATGGTGGATTCGTCAATCCATTCTGCAGGCCCTTGCGGAACAATCCAGGATTGTTCGTTTACCTCTCAATCAGGTAGGATCTCTGAATAAAATTAACAAGGCATTTTCCAAGTTTGAACAGGAGCAGGAAAGAATTCCCACCCCCGAAGAATTGGCTGATGTTTTGGAAATTAGTAAGGAAAAGATTTCTGACACCCTCAGGGTGGCAGGTCGTCATGTATCTGTAGACGCTCCTTTTGTTGAAGGAGAAGACAATAATCTTCTGGATGTTTTGGTAAATAATGATTCTCCTATTGCAGACAGAGGCTTGATAGGGGAGTCCCTTTCCACTGAGATTGACAGGGCGTTAGCCACTTTAACCGACCGCGAACGGGATATTATTAAGCTTTTCTTCGGAATTGGCGGTCAGGAAATGACTTTGGAAGAGATTGGTGAACAATTCGGATTGACCAGAGAAAGAGTAAGACAGATCAAAGAAAAGGCCATCCGTCGTTTACGTCATAGTACCCGCAGCAAATTGCTTAAGGGCTATTTGGGTTGATCATCCTTTTGAATATGGAACAAGATGACACAGGTCGATTGTTGGAGGCCATAAAATATGCCTCTGAAAAGCATGCAGGTCAACTGCGTAAAGGAAGTGCCCGTATTCCCTATATTAATCATCCTATTGCCGTAACACAGTTGTTATATGAAACGGGAGTTTCTGAAACAAGGGTGTTAATTGCCGGAGCACTTCATGATGTAATTGAAGACACCAACACCCCTCCGGATGAAATTAAAGAATTTTTCGGATCTGAAGTTTTAAATCTGATTCTGGAGTTAACTGACGATATGTCTTTGTCTCATGATGAAAGAAAACAAAGGCAGGTTGAAACGGCTCCCGGTATTTCCGTTCCGGCCAAAATGATTCGAATCGCTGATAAAATATGTAATTTGAGAGATATTATGTATTATCCGATTGACTGGGATACAGAGAAGAAAAAGTTATATATAGAATGGGCCGAAAAGGTTGTAGCAGGTTGCAGAGGGTTGAACCTGGCTTTGGATACGGTTTTTGATGAAACACTCGAAAAAATCTCTATTCTTTTGAGTGCTGAAGAAAGATCCAAATAAAATATTGATCATGTTGCGTTTTTTATTGCTGTTTCTTTTACTTCTGAGTATACCGGATTTTTGTTTTTCTCAAAGCTTTGGGAGTATTTCTGCAAATGACCAGCCAGACAGCACAATGGTTGCTTCTGAAGTCCCTTCTACCGGTAATTCTCGTCTTGATGACCTGATCGAAGGAAAAATTGAACTTTTCAGAAGCCAACCTGAAAGCAATATGCCGGGATTCCGCATCCGCATCATCTCGGCTTCCGGGCAAACTGCCCGTCAAAAAACACTGGATGCCAGGTCCCGTTTTAGCCGGGAATTCCCTCATATTCGCACATACTGGCTATACACCGAGCCCGATTATAAAGTGTATGTCGGGGATTATCGCACGAAAACTGATGCATACCGCGATCTGGTATCCATTAAGCGAAGTTTTCCTTCGGCTTTTTTGGTTTCTGATCAGATTGCCCTTCCTCCGCTTCATTAAAAACTCCGCTTTTTATGTGGGTTATTCTTGCTTTTATCTCTGCTCTTCTTCTGGGAGCTTATGATATATTGAAAAAGCTTTCTCTCAGGGGGAATGCCGTATTGCCCGTTTTGTTTTTGGCTTCATTGACAGGGGCTCTGGTTTTTTTACCCTTGATTATTTTTTCTCATTTTTACCCGGAAATAGCGCAGGATACCTCCTGGTATATTCCTCCTGCTGATTTCAGAGCGCATGTTTTTATCTTTTTAAAATCCTGTCTGGTCGGGGCTTCATGGATTTTGAGTTATTATGCCATGAAGAATCTTTCTATTTCCATTGTATCTCCTGTACGGGCTACCGGTCCGCTTTGGACTCTTATCGGAGCCTTGCTGATTTTTGGAGAAAGGCTTGGCGGGATGCAGTGGTTTGGGTTGATTCTCAGTCTGCTGTTTTTTTGGTATTTTTCTTTTGCAGCGCGTGAAGAAGGACTGTCTTTTCTCCGCAATCGATGGATGTTTTGCATTTATGCCGGAACATTGCTCAGTGCCATGAGCGGTCTTTATGATAAATTTTTAATTCGGGAATTCGGGTCACTGATGGTTCAGTCCTGGTTCAGTCTGTACATGATTCCGGTCCTTTTTCCTTTCCTGGTATTGCACTGGTATCCGAAAAGGAAGACGGAACCTTTCCGTTGGCGATCGTCTATACCCCTGATAGGGCTTTGTCTGGTTGTGGCCGATTTTCTCT
>JAQVSH010000164.1 GCA_028700615.1 Bacteroidales bacterium | reverse complement strand
AAATTGCAGGAATTCATCCGGAAGGAAAAGCACAGCCAGCCTATGAGTGCTCTGTTCGGGGATTTCAAACACTATTTGCTGAAAGCCTGATCTGAAAAGGTACAAGCCGGTTGAAAATCAAATAGTCTCCCCGGGGATTCTGTCCCGGGGAAAATCACCTTTGAGACGTCTTCTTAAAGTGATAGTCTGCAAAATCCAGATATCCTTTCCAGTCATAGGAGGTCACATCATGAGCTCCTGCGCGGATATGATATCCGATATCCCCGATAACAGGCTGATGTAATCCGGGCATCTCTTTCGCCGGGAACCCTTGTTTTCCGAGCAATTCATACACCGGAGAAGCGGCCACGCAAGACAGAAATTCTCCTTTGGGATCCGCCCAAAGGTCTTCCTGAGCGCTGGTGACGTAGAGAGGCCTGGGAGCGATCAGGGCAAGCAGTTCGTGTTGATCAAAAGGCATATCTTGTTCTTTGCCGTTGTATTTTTTATAATTTCCGCAAAACCAATAAGGAAAAGTAGTATTGATCGCGGCAATGGTTTCTCCGAATATTCTCCGGGACAAAGCCGCTCCGCTGCATCCCGAATTGTTGGAAATGACCATGGCAAAACGGGAATCGGAAGCTCCGGCCCACAGGGCAGCCTTCCCCTGACGGGAATGGCCCTGAACAATAATCTGAGATGGGTTGATTTCGGGAACTGTCAGTACATAGTCCAAAATTCTGGAATAGCCCCAAGCCCAGGCAGCAATCGTAGCCCAGGAAGTTTCATTGACCGGTCCCGAAAACAAGGCATGGACTCCGTTGGAGAACCCATCGTCAAAATCGGGATCCACATCCCCATAATAGGCCGTAACCACCCCATAACCCCGTTGAAGAATTTCTTTCAGGGGCCACCGGCTTGCCTGAGAGCCGCGGGAAGCCTCATTGGCTTTATGATCTGTAATTTTTAATTTTTTACTGTTCGCCATCCAGGATTCCGTAAGCAAAATATCTGATTCTGAAGTAATTGAGTGATTCCCTTCATAATTATAGCCTATCACCACCGGGACGGAATGGAGTCCTTTAGGAAGATAGATTAACAACATGATATCCAGCGATTTACCATGATAACTCAAGGTAAGCTTCACCTCCCTGCGAAGTGCCAGTCCGTCAAGAGCCTGCGGCTTTTCGGTCAAAAGGGTGGCTTTCATCTCTACTTTCCCTGAAGGCATTACCCCAAATGATTCAGAAGCAAACAAAGTGTAAATCTCAGCCCTCCGCCGTTTCCAGTCCAATGTATCCTTTACCGGTCTCCCGTCTTCAAACATCAAAGGATCGGGTAATGTATATTCCGGCATGTTTGACTCATCATAATTAGCCGCCGGCACTTGTCCATAGGACTGTGTCATGGCGAAAATACACAGCAGTGCAAAAATTCCTATTTGTCTCATCTCGCTGGGTGTTGCATAGCAACATGTTCGGTTCATACTGTTTTAAGCCGGGCGGAGCCTTTCCTCCTGAAAGGCCGGATTTATTTACCGCAGGCGCTTTCCTGAAGACAATCTTCCGTCGCTCTGAGTAAATATACACTCTTTTTGATTCGGATTGAAACTGATTCTGAAGGAAAACCTTTATCTTCACCTCTGCAAGAATACAAGCATATATGGAACTTATCTTTTTCTCCGGAATTTTTATTTTATTGATTTTCCTACTGATTCTCCAAATAAGAAACGGTAAACCCCGTGATACGGATCTTCTTGAGAAAAGTATTGCCAGAATAGAAGTCGCCGTGAAGGAGGAGGTAAAAAGTAACCGGCAGGAACTCCATCAAACCCTGACCACCTTTCAGCAATCTGTTCTGGAGGTATTGAACCAGATCTCCAATACCCAGATGGCGCAGCTGAAAGCAATGAATGATTCCAATCAGGAAGTTATTGACCGGTTTACCAAATCTTTGGAGGAAAAAATCAGGGAACTCAAAGAGACTCAGGAAAAGTCACTGAAAGAATTTCAGGGTTCTTTCGATAAGAATGTGGAGTCTTTTAACTCGCTCCAGAAAGAGAAATTTTCTCAGATGGATGCCAAACAAAATGAACTGATCTCAAACACAGAAAAGAAACTGGAACAGATGCGGGAAACCGTAGATGAAAAGTTACAAAAGACCTTGAATGAAAGGATCGGACAGTCCTTTGAAATGGTCAGCAAGCAACTGGAAAGCGTTCAGAAAGGGTTGGGAGAAATGCAGAATCTGGCCCAGGATGTGGGCGGACTGAAAAAGGTACTGAGTAATGTCAAGATGCGGGGAGGAATCGGGGAAATACAGTTGTCTATGTTGCTGGAACAAGTGTTGGCGCCTGAACAGTACGAGGCCAATGTCAAAACTAAAAAAGGTTCTTCCGATCTGGTCGAATTTGCATTAAAACTTCCCGGAAAGGACGATGATCTGATGAGTACGGTTTACCTTCCGATTGATGCCAAATTTCCAAAAGACGTGTATGAGCAACTCCTGGATGCCTATGATACCGGCGAAAAGAGCCTGATAGATACGGCCTGTAAAAATCTTGAAAACACCATCAAAAAGATGGCGAAAGACATTCATGATAAGTATATTGATCCTCCCGGAACCACCGACTTCGGAATTATGTTTCTTCCCTTTGAGGGTATTTATGCCGAAGTTGTCCGCAGTGCCAGTTTACTTGACCAATTACAGCGTGAATACAAAGTCATTGTCACCGGCCCCACAACCCTGGCAGCCATACTAAACAGCCTGCAAATGGGCTTTAAAACGCTTGCCATCCAAAAAAGAAGCAGTGAGGTGTGGAAAGTACTGGGAGCTGTAAAAAATGAATTTGATAAATTTGGAGGATTATTGGAAAAAACGCAGAAGAACCTTCAGACCGCTACCAATCAGCTGGACGAACTGGTCGGAAGAAGAACCACTGCCATACGCAGAAAACTCCGGGAAGTAGAGACGCTTCCGGCTTCTGAATCGGCTTTTTATCTCCCGGCCTCAGAAGATTCGGAATCCATAGAAGAAGATGAAGATTATAAATAGGGTTATAGAAATAACAACAACCCCAGCGTCAATATAAACCCCAAGCCCGTCAGATACAATCCCCGTCTGAAAGAAACGGTTCCTCTTTTAAACATCCAGAAGGACGATATGCACATAAACAGGAGCAGGATTCCAAAAACCGTAGTAACCCAGGACAATTCCGCTCAGGCTAAAAACCATAATCAAGCCGATTAATAAGAAGCCTATGTCGCGATGCAAAGCCCGCATGCAGTAACTGAACGATTTTTTCTCTTTATGTGACATTTTCATCTTTGTTTGTGTTTAACGAACATGTTGGTTTTATAGCTTATAGAATTCCGTTTACTTTGCAAAATAAAATTAGAGAATATAAACGATACGATAGAAACCAAAAATGATAAATTATCTTAATTTATACTAAATCAGAAGGATAATCTTGAAAATCAGAATAAAGTCAAGCGACGTTTCAACAGAATTTATTTCTATATATTTGTCCCTTCGGAAAGATATTTATGAGGGAATAAAGAAAGAGAGGATACTTTGTTTAAATATCGATTCATTATGAGTCTAAAGATTCAGGCCATAGTATTATTTTCTGCAATCTTTCTGATGGCTGTTGCCTGTGTGAAAATGCCTCCCCGGATTATTGATGAGGATGAAACTAACACGGAGGAAGAAGTGGATGCTTCCTATTTATATCCTTTTGACACCGAAAACACTAATATTGTAGCCGAAATCAGCATTCTCACAAATGAAAATGTAAATCCGGAACTATTTGAACTTGAAATCCCGCCTCTAAAATATAACAAATCGTGGCTTTTCCTTTTTACGCAGGATGACTGCAGCCATTCGGCCTATTCCCGCACCTGGGCTTCTATTCACGGAAAGCCACTTTCAGAGTCCTATTTTTATGATGCAGTGCATCTCATAGCGGACGACTTGCCTCCGGATGCCTATTGTCTGAATAAAACCCTCGGAAGTACGGATGGAGCGGGAAATGAAGTCAGATTTTCATTTACTACCACTTTGGCTCCGGAATGGGATTATATGAATGCAGAAATCACTATTAATAAAGGCTATACTGAAAATTATTACCGATTCTACATGAAGAACGGGCTGGTCTGGACTGATGTGCTTGAAATGCTGAATTACGGAACAGGGATCGCATTCCGTGACGTAAATACCGATAAGACCAATTCGGATTCTATCAGAAAACATTTTGATCGGGCCCAGACAATTATCCTGCAAAAACTTTCAGGACGGGGATGCAAAATGCTGGCAGAACCCGATGGAAATAAAGAATACATTACTGCGGCATCTGCTTATGAGCCGATTCAAACCATGGTAGCCCAAGAGGGAGCCGTTACGCTTTATCCTTTTCAGGTGAAGGATGATCTGCAAAAGATTTTATTGGAAAGGACTTTATTCTCCTCTGTAGGGAATATAAAGACAGCCATTGAAAATCAGCTCAAGCTCAAAAAAGAAGACAGGATCGCTATTCATGCAGAGCTTCACAGAACATCGGGAGATTGGACCGATTTTCTTCTCTGGCTGAATTACAATTACGGCAAGGACGGAGACGACTCTGTATGGGTTCCCAATATGGAAGAATACTATGAATACAATTACTACCGGATTCACAGTACGATGACCAAGAGTGTCGAGGATAAAACGTTAAAAATAACCATTTCCATACCTTCAGGCCAGTATTTCTATTATCCTTCCATTACAGTCAATGTAAAAGGACTGAAAAAAGCGCAGATAACCTCAGTTACGGCGGGAGACCCGGTCACCGGATTGTCTTACGGAGAATATGAGGATGGAACCATGATCAATATAGATTGCAGAAAACATCTGATGGAACACGCGATTCATTATGTTGAGAAATACGAAAAAAATAAAACAGCCTCCAATGCAAGAGACGCTAAATATTTTGTCAATATGCTGAAAGCCTCCAGCAAGAAAAACGCATTACTTGGAAGAATAGATTAACCAGCCGGTATGATAAGAAAAATAAAGGGCTGCCTCCTCTGAAGCAGCCCTTTGCCTTTAGCTCCCGTCTAGGGGAGTAATTCTAACCTACATCTTTTCATACAAGGCTCTGAGTCTT
>JAQVSH010000163.1 GCA_028700615.1 Bacteroidales bacterium | reverse complement strand
GGACATGTCATAGGCTTTGGCTTTCTCTTCATCGGTCCCGTTTTCCCCCTTGCCGTATTTCAATCCGATCGCCATCAGGGCTCCGGTCACTGCTCCGCAGGTTTCCTGCAGATAGGCAATTCCTGAGCCGAAAGGGCTGGCCAGCTTCAGACACGAATTTTTGCTGACTCCCATTTCTTCTGCAAAAACGGAGAGGACAGATTGCGCGCAATTATACCCGTTGTGGAAGGTTGAGACGGATTGTTGAGTTTTTTCATTCATGGTGATTCTGTGTATTAAGTTTTTATCGGCAATAAGACGGTTCATGATCCCGGAATGCATTAGTCTATAGTAACTTCTACTTTGTATTGAGGCTTTCGTAATTCCTGGGGAAGATTATTCAGGTCAGCGGTGGATATCTGAACGGATTCCTCCGGAAGGCCTTGTTGCAGAATAATGAAATCGTGAAGTGTTCGATTCCGGGTGGTCAGAAGATCCTGAAACCGGGCGTCTATTTTTTCAGGAAGAAAGAGGTGCGCAGAGGCCGCTTCTACTCCTATAGAGTCGGCTAATATAACTTTTTGCCGGAGATAAGCGAGAAAGCCTGGATCTGTATTTTCAATCAGAGAGGCTTTCTGCAATCGGAGAGAATCGCCGGAGCCGGGTTGATGAAGATATTCTTCCTTAGCCATGAGCAATGCCAGTTGTCGTTTTTCAGCTTCCTGATCTGTGTGCTGAATCATCAGGAGTTTTAGGTCGGGTTTACGGGCGAGAATCTTTGCCAGAGAGGTGAGTTTTGTTTTCTGAGAGACATCCAGGGAGTCCTGCAAAAAACTGAAAGGTAATTTCTCGAGACTTTCAGGATTTGTGCCTGCCAGATCTGCCAATGCATTAAAAGGAGAGGTGGCGGCTTTCACCATAAGATTCAAAAAGGCCTGCCAGATTAATTTTCCGATTTTAAACTGAGGGTCGGAAGGATTTCCGCTCACCGGGAAATCAATATGAATCTGATCATTTCTGTCTTTCATCAGGTATAAACCCAGTTTTACCGGCGCTTTTATGGCCGTTTCATCTTTTGTACGTTTCCCAAATTCCAATTCATCGATTTTGATTTTATTTTCATTTTTCAGAGAGGTTTGACTCATCTGTAATGTGAGCAGATAATTCAACCATCCCTGGGTCATAGGAAAGGCTACATAATACTCTGAATAAGGAGAGAAACTGATCAAGTCCAGTTTTTTAACTTCGGCGGCTACTTCAATTTTCATAGGATCCCTCAGACTCCATGCAGCCGTTCCCTGCAGACTTCCTCTTTGATTGAGCTGTACCTTGAAATCAACCGGAATCCGGTCTGCGCTTTCTGTTAATCCAAACATATTTAGGGTCAGATCATTCAGTGCATATCGGAAAGGCCGGTTCAGGGTATTGTCTGTCAGAGAAACCACCCCATTTACAATTTTAAGACTATCCATCTGATAGGTTACTGCTACTTCACTCTCCTTTGAATCTATTGAGTCCTGTCCCGGATTCTGGTTTTGGAGATAAGGCAGAATGAAACGCTCCAGATTGGTCATGTCTTTATCTGCCACAAAATCTATCCGGGGTTGCCGAAATTCAAGAACGGAGAATTCAAAGTGCATTTTCTCCGGATCAAGGGATTTGATCCCGGCGTGAGTGCTTTCCCAGGAAATGACAGGTTGTTTCCGGCTGTCTTTAAGAGAAAAATCGTTGACTGTCACATCTCCAGACAGGGTTACATGTGTGATTTCGTCCAGTTTTCCATTGATCTTTATCTGAGAAGACAGATAGCCCTGCAGTTCTCCTATGTCCAGATATCCTTTCAAATATCCGGAGAAAGGATTCAAATCAATACCCGATGTTTTCAGATCCAGCGTGTATGCGTTTTTTTCATTGTCTGCAATGGCCTTCATTTCTACTTCTCCCTGTTCACCCAGTTTGAATTTCAGTCCTCCTTCCGATTGCTGATTATTCCAGGAGATCAGAGGAATATTTAGTGTAAGGCTATCCAATACCAGCGGAGCGGTCTGTTGCAAATCCCGGTAGACAATCGTCCCCTCGCTAAGGCGGAGATTTTTGAGTGTGTATTTGATGAGTTTTCCAACCTCGGAGTCATTCTGTGCCGGAATGCTGTCTTCTTCCGGGATTAAATCAGCAAAATTGAATTGATCTCCGTCCCGGATGATTTGTATCCGGGGTTTGTCAAGCCTGACTTCAGAAAAAGAATATTCCCCGGATAGCACCCGCCAGAGGTCAAAATCAATATAGAATTCCCGAAAAGAAAAAAAACTATCGGCATCATTGGCTTCAAAAAGTGTAACCTCGTTTGCCTGAAGAGAAACCCTCGCATAGTTGAAATGCAGGCTCCCAATTTCTATTTTTCTTCCTGTAAGTTCTTCGCTATTATTTGTAATCCAGTTCTTTACAAACGTGGAAAGAAAAAATAAAAATAAGAAGACTACAATTGATAAAAAGGTAAACACGAGGACAGAAATACGCATTCGTCTCATAAGTCTGTAATTTTCATCCTTACCTGCGTTTAAGAACAGGTTTGCTTTGTACAAAGTTACAAAAAACCAGACGTACAGATAATCTGTCCCCGGGGTTTTTACCAGAGAAATCCGGAGTTCTGATGATTTGTCTATACTCCGGAGACACTATTCCAACGCCTGATATACCGTATTCAGAAACTTTTCCCAGATTTTAGTGTCGGGTATTCTGTTGGTATAGAGAATAATTACAAGACCCTCTTTGGGGTCGATCAGGTAGTCGGTATTGGCCATCCCTCCCCAGGAAAGAGAACCGGGACTAACCATGGGAGTGAAGTTTCCTATTTCACCCCGTTCATATTGTTGCGGATATATCTGGAACCCCAGTCCAAAATTGTGGCCGCGACCTCCGCTATTGGGAACCGCGAGTTGGTTCTGTGACATCATTTCTATGGTTTTCCTGCCTAATATCCGGTTTCCGTTGAAGGTTCCGCCGTTCAGGATCATCTGGCAAAAACGCGCATATCCGTCAATGGTTCCGTTCAATCCGGTGCCTCCCTGTGCGTAAGTGGTGTCTTTTCCGAAAGGATTGAGTCCGCTCCACATTTCAATGGCACTGAGTTGCCCGTCTTTTTCCCTGTATATGTTGACAAAACGGTCTTTATAAGATTCATCGTAATAATAAGCCATGTCTTTGATCCCAAGCGGGTTGAATATGACTTTTTGCAAATAGGCCTGAAGGGGTTCTCCGGAGAAATATTCTACCAGATATGCCACGACATCCAGTGAGGGATGATAGTTCCAGTCAGTTCCGGGATCATAAAGGAGCGGGTTTTGCACTAATTTCTTTACATATTCGGACAAATAAGCAGGTTGTTCTCCCCCCATGGATCTTCCTGCATTGATGCCTGATGAATGGCTTAATATATGGCGTATTGTGACCGGAGAAGCTGCCTTCCGGGTTGAATCCTGCCCATTGGGTACCCGGACAAGAACCCGGTCGGTCATTTCGGGAATGTATTTTGCCACAGGATCGTCAATCTGAAATTTTCCCTGTTCGAACAGCGTCATCAGAGCCGTGGTAACAATGGCTTTGGTTTGAGAATACATTCTAAAGATATCCTCAGTCTGCAGAGGATCTTTTGCCTCTACATCTCTCCAGCCGAAAGCTTTATTGTGAATAATCTGTCCGTTTTTAGCCACAAAAGTCAGGGCGTGGGGCAGGGTTCCCTTGTCAATTTCACCTTGCAGGAGAGAGTCTATGCTGGATAGACGGGATTTGTCTACGGAAATGGATTTATAATTCGGTTTGGTTTGAAATTTTTGCGGAGCTTCTGGCTTTTGAGCGCAGCAGGCCGATAAAATAACCGCAAGCAACAGGGTTGGAAATGTTCTCATTTGCATTCGGATTAGAGGAATTATTCATGAATTGGTGATGGCTTTTTTTGATTACGGCAGAGAAAGAACAGGAGTACAGCAGAAATCATGGCAGTACAGGCTCCAAAATAAAAGGGTACACTGGAATTGACTTTATCGTAAAGAAGTCCGGCAATTAAACTGGCCGGAAGCAGGGTGATTCCCAGCACAGCATTGTATATTCCCATGCCGGTTCCTTTTTTGTTTTCCTCAATGACATCGGATACATAGGCTTTTTGAATTCCGTCTGTTAAGGCTGAATACATTCCGTACACTGCAAATAAAAGAATAATGACGGCAATGCTGCGGGTGATGCCAAATCCGAAATACACCACAGCATAGAGCAAATATCCTGTAATCAGGAGTTTTTCACGGCCTATTTTATCCGACAGGGCGCCCATGGGAATGGCAAAGAGTACGGATACCACGCTGGATATCAGGTAGACTAAAGGAATGAACGCAATCTTTACACCAACCTCATTGGCTTTAACCAGTAAAAGGGCATCCGTAGAGTTTCCCAGAGTAAAAATGAAAATAACCAGCAGAAAAAGGTAAAACTTACCCGGAAGGTCTTTGAGATGAAATTCCCGGATCAGATTGGTTTTATTTCTCCGGGCCTCTCTGACTCCCGAAAGAATCACCAGGATGCCGAGAAATCCCGGGATGGCTGCCAAAATGAATATTATCCGGTAATTTCCGGGGAAAAGAGCGAGCAGTGCAAAGGCAATCAGGGGGCCTAAGATGGCGCCGCTGTTGTCCATGGTTTTTTGCAGTCCGAAACTTTTTCCGGTTTCCCCTTCGGTCACCGAGGCGGCT
The DNA here is from genome assembly GCA_028700615.1 of Bacteroidales bacterium. Classification (GTDB taxonomy): domain Bacteria; phylum Bacteroidota; class Bacteroidia; order Bacteroidales; family UBA4181; genus JAQVSH01. The sequence goes on along the minus strand of JAQVSH010000163.1, from coordinate 449 downwards.
ACCAGACTGTCGCGGGGAGCAGAACGTATCCCTTTCCCGATTCTTTCAACAAACCGGAGATATAAAACATGCATAGGCGTTGCTGCCCATGCATAAAGAGGAATGATCAGGGAGGAAAGTCCATAACCAATTAACAGGAAGGGCTTATTTTTCCCGAGTTTATCGCTCCAGTAACCTGAAAATGATTTCAGCAGGGATGCCGTGCTTTCTGCAATGCCCTCAATTAATGATAGACTTGTTTTGGAGGCTCCGATAGAAAGCAAAAACATAGGCATCACAGAGTACACCATTTTAGTGGATGTGTCTGTGAAAAAGCTGGTTAATCCGGTGTAAAAAATATTTCTGTTGAAACCAAAAATTCGTTTTTCAGTCCTTGGATGGTTCCCCGTTTTCATGATATCCTTAGATATTTATAGGTCATCTTTGATTGCTTAAAGATAGGAATTTTA
>JAQVSH010000162.1 GCA_028700615.1 Bacteroidales bacterium | reverse complement strand
GTACAACTGGTCCTGGAGTTCCAGGATCTCTTTGACGGCTATGGCCATATCGGAAGCCTGACCTTCAACTCCTCCCACCGGCTGATGGATCATCACACGGGCATGCGGAAGGGCAGAACGTTTTTTCGATTGCCCTGCAGCCAGCAGAACGGCCGACATAGAAGCAGCCTGCCCCGTACAAATAGTGGCCACATCTGACTGGATTAACTGCATGGTATCGTAAATGCCGAGTCCGGCGGTTACCGCTCCACCTGGAGAATTGATATACATCTGGATGTCTTTCCCGGGATCGGTGGAATCGAGGAATAGCAACTGAGCCTGTACGATATTGGCGACCTCGTCATATACGGGGACACCCAAAAACAGAATACGGTCCATCATCAGACGGCTAAATACATCCATCTGAGCCACGTTTAATTGTCTTTCCTCAATGATGTAAGGAGTTATGGAACTCTGTACACCCTGGTATAAGGACTGATACCTGTGCAGGCTTAAACTACTAATCCTTTGATGCTTAATTGCAAATTTTTCGAATTCGGTCATTTGTGTATTTATTCTTCAATAACGTCAATGGTTACGTGCTCACGAATATACGAAATTACTTTGTTATCCTCGGCCCTTTCATATAGATTGCGGGCTTCCTTTTCGTTGGAGAGCATGCTTTCGGCATACTTAACAAGGTGCTCGTCGGGAACATCATTCAGGCCGTACATGGCAAACTGATAACGGGCCATAGCAACGGCACTCTGGACCATATCATCTTTCTCCACTTTAATTTCACAGGTCTTCATAATGTATTCACGAACCAGCTGCCAACGGAAATCATCCAAAAACGCAGGGAAATCTTTTTCAATCTGTTCCATGGTGAATTTCCCGTCATTTCCTTCATATAGCCAGCGTTTTAGCAGGTTCTCGGGCAAGCGGACTGCCGTTTTTTCCAACAGGAGTTTACGAACATCGGTTCCAAAACGATAGTTGCTTTCGCTACTGTTATTCTGTTCAATCTGACCGGCTATTTTTTCCATGAATTGCTCGTGATTAGTCACATTTCCTTCTCCGTAGAGTTTGTCATAAAGTGCCTGATTCTCTTCTGCCTCTGAAAAACGTTTGATTTCGTTAATCTTTACAGTAAACACATTGTTCTCAAATTTTGCCAGTTCATCTTCCTTTACTTTCAGGAGTGCGGCCCGGTCCACTGCTTTAGGGAAAAGTACCTGAAGATCTGCTTCCACTTCATCGCCTGCCAATTTGCCAATCAAAAGCTTTTTGTCTTTCAGTTTGGCCACCGATTTAAGGTTCAGGTAGGAATCCTTAACTTCTGTTTCGCCCTGGATGAGGTCAACTTTCAGGAAATCTTCCTTTTCAACCTTTTCGGCATCGTTCATGGTGCCGTTCTGGCTTAAGAGCCCCTTTATGTATTCTTCTTTGTCTTTTTCTGTAACTGCCTTTTTGTAGAGCGGCATATGGAGCGTCTCGTCAATTTTGATATCTATAACGGGAGCAAGCATCAAATCAAAAGAAAAGGCAAATTCCTGAGCATTCTCCCAGTCAATCTTTTCCTGATCTTCAGAAGCCAGCGGTTCACCAATGATATGGATACCTTCATCTTCCATGTATTTATTCAGCGCTTCCGACATAAGGGTATTAACCTGTTCCAGCAAAACTGAGCGGCCATACATCTTTTGTACAATTCCCATAGGCACCATTCCTTTTCTGAATCCCTTGATCTCCAATTTTCTACGTGTATCGTTCAAGGCTTTTTTTACTTTCTCTTCGTAATCGTTCGGCTGAACGGATACGGTCACTTGTACAGAAAGATCGTCAATTTGTTTTTTAGTGATATTCATATTATTAAATCTGATTGAAACTTATAAGGGGCTGCAAAAGTAGGTATTAATCGCCAAATTACCAATCCTTTTCTTACCTTTGCACGGGTTTAAAAAACCGCAAAATGAGTGCCTAACTATAAAAACATCACAATATGAGACAAAAAATTGTTGCAGGGAACTGGAAAATGAATACCTCAATTGCGCAGGGAAAAGAATTGGTGCACGGGATCCTGGACCGTATGGCCGAAGTGCCGCAGGACGTGAAATTAATTGTGGCTCCGCCTTTTACTCATCTTTATCCTGCCGCCGCAGCGCTGGAAGGGGGCGCCGTAGGGCTGGCTGCACAAAACTGTGCCAATCATGAAAGCGGCGCTTATACCGGTGAAGTATCGGCAGCCATGATTGAATCGGTCCCCTGTCAGTACGTCATTCTCGGCCACTCGGAAAGGCGGGAATACTATGGAGAAACCGACGAAACGCTCCTGAGCAAAATAAAACTGGCCCTGTCCCATCACCTGATCCCCATTTTTTGTATTGGCGAGGTACTGGAAGAACGTGAGAGCAACATGCATTTTCAGGTGGTATCATCGCAATTACGTGAAGTATTATGTAACTTGTCACCGGATGATTTTGCAAAGGTTATCGTAGCCTATGAACCGGTCTGGGCCATTGGTACGGGCAAAACAGCCACCTCTGAACAAGCCCAGGAAATGCATGCTTTTATCCGCTCTTTCCTGGCCGAAACGTTCAGGGAGCTAGCCGAAAACACGCCCATTCTTTACGGAGGAAGCTGTAAACCTTCCAATGCAGCCGAACTGTTCGCCCAGCCCGATGTGGATGGCGGTCTTATCGGGGGCGCCTCTCTCAAGGCAGAAGACTTTATTGCCATTGCCAAAGCTTTTATATAGAATCCTTTATGGACTATATTGCCGTCAGTATATCCATTCAGCCTTTTGACCAGGATATAGCAGATATGCTGGTGGCCGAACTCGGGGACATCGGATATGAAAGTTTTCAGACCGAACCGCCTGTCCTGGACGCATATATTGACGCAACATTATTTACCGAGCCGCACCTGAGACTTCTTCTGAATCAATACGGAAGCGGCTCTTTTTTTTCTCTTTCGTATAAAACGGCTTTCGTGCCGGAAGAAAACTGGAACAAAGACTGGGAATCGCAACTTTCGCCCATTGTGATAACACAGGGAAAGGGCTGCAGCGTGAGTGCGCCGGGCAAGCACAGCATGGTCCCCGTTCTGCCAAAAGTCACCTACAGACTGGTCATTGAGCCCGATATGACCTTTGGGACCGGACATCATCCCACTACCCGTCTGATGATTGAGTTTTTGTTGAATCTGGACGCCATGGGACTGGTCCGGAACCGGCGGGTACTGGACCTCGGATGCGGGACCGGTGTGCTGGCCATACTGGCCGCCAAGATGGGCGCCGCCGTTCCGGTACACGCAGTGGACATAAACCGCCGTGCCCGCACCGCCTGTACAGAAAATGCACGGAGAAACCGTATTCCTCACAAGGTACAGGCCATTCAGGGTGACGCCTCGGTTATTCTAAACGGCCGGTATGACGTTATAATGGCCAACATCCACCGAAACATACTGATTGAGGAGATGGATACTTTCGTACGGGGTTTATCGCCGCAGGGAGGGCATCTGCTGTTAAGCGGATTCTTTACCGACGATACGGACGATATAGTACAACAGGCTCTCAGCAAGGGATTTCGTTTGGAAGAGATATGCAACAATGAAGACTGGGCATCCATACATTTATTTCTGTCATGATCAGGAAAACATTACGTTTTTTAAAATGGTTCATTCTGGGGGCTTTTGCTTTCAGCATTCTTCTTGTTGGCGTCTACCGGTTTGTTCCGGTACCCGTCACACCGCTCATGATTATCCGGTATGTGCAACAAACAGTAAAAGGAGAAAAAGCCCGGATTCGTCACCGGTGGGTATCTTACGAAAAAATCTCGGACAACCTGAAAAGAGCCGTGATAGCCTCAGAAGATCAACTCTTTTTTGAGCACAGGGGCTTTGATTTCAACCAGATAAAAAAAGCCACCCAGGAAAACAAGCGAAGGAGAAGGCCACGGGGTGCCAGCACCATCAGTCAGCAAACGGCAAAAAACGTTTTTCTTTGGCCTCAGTCTTCGTGGGTACGAAAAGGTCTGGAAGTATATTTTACCGTTTTGATTGAAGTGTTGTGGGACAAAGAAAGAATCATGGAAGTGTACCTCAATTCCATTGAAATGGGGAAGGGCATTTACGGGGCCGAGGCCGTTGCACGGGAGCATTTCAAAACAAGTGCGGCTAAGCTCACCAGGGCTCAGTCGGCACTCATTGCCGCTACCCTGCCGAATCCGGTGCGGTTCAGCTCAAAGAATCCCTCGGCGTACATTCTGCGCCGCCAGGGGGAAATCCTATCACAGATGTATTACATAGCGCTCCCCAAGTAGGAAGCGGCCTGTCCGGACAGTGCAGATGTCAGGTCACTGCCGCTCGGCTGCTGGAAAATCTCAAGATCGAAGAAAATGGCTGCGGCCAGCAGGTGATCAAAGATGTCTGCCTGGATATCTTCGTAAATTATCCATTCTGTTGTAGTGGTAAAACAATATATCTCAATGGGAATTCCCCGGTCATCAATGGGCAACTGTCTGACCATGAGTGTCATGTCTTTCCTTATATTCTTATTGTTGCGCAGATATGACTCGACATAGTGACGGAAAACCCCGATGTTTGTCATCCGGCGGCCGTTAATGAGCTCCGCAGTATTTATTTTGTTCTTTTTGTTGTATTCATCAATCTCGGCCTGCCGTTTGGTAATATAGTCTTTTAGCAGGTCATACCCCAAGTACCTTTCACGAGCTGCCGGATCGACGAATTTGACCGTCCGCGCATTTATGAAGATGGAACGCTTGATGCGTCTTCCGCCGCTTTCCTTCATGCCGCGCCAGTTTTTAAAGCTGTCGGTAATGAAATAGTAGGTAGGTATGGTTGTAATGGTCTTGTCCCAGTTCTGGACTTTTACAGTATTCAGGTTGATGGCCAGAACATCGCCGTCTGCGTTAAATTTGGGCATCTCAACCCAATCGCCCACCCTCACCATATCGTTGGCCGAGATCTGTACACTGGCCACAAGTCCCAGAATAGTGTCCTTGAATATGAGCATGATAATGGCTGTCATGGCACCGAATGCACTCAGAAAATAAACGGGCGATTTGCCTAAAAGCACAGACAAAACCAGGATACCGGTAGTAATATATATTATAATTCGGATCAACTGGAAATAACTGGCCAGCGGTTTATCCACAAAAAGCCGGGACTTTGAA
>JAQVSH010000161.1 GCA_028700615.1 Bacteroidales bacterium | reverse complement strand
CTTATCCACCAGATTGTGATCGTAGGATTTTAACTTAATTCTGATCTTTTGGCTCATTCTTGTATATTATTTAATCTTCATCAACAGAAAGTCCCTTGGATTTTGCTATCACCTCTTTGGCAATAGAGTCAGAAACCTGGGAATAATGAGAGAACTCCATTGTAGATGTGGCTCTCCCGGAGGTAATGGTACGCAATACCGTAACATAACCGAACATCTCGGACAGAGGAACCTTGGCCTTAACAACCCGCGCCCCTCCGCGACTCTCCATCCCCTCAATCTGACCACGGCGTTTGTTGAAATCTCCAATCACATCCCCCATGTTTTCTTCGGGAGTGACCACCTCAACCGACATAATCGGCTCCAGCAATACGGGTTTGGCATTACGGCAGGCTTTTCTGAAAGCCTGTTTTGCACATATTTCAAAGGACAGCGTATCCGAGTCAACGGCATGATAAGAACCATCAATCAGTTCAACCTTCATGGAATCCATGCTGTAACCAGCCAGAACCCCATTCTGCATAGCTTCCTTAAAACCTTTTTCCACTGCAGGAATATACTCGCGGGGAATATTTCCACCCTTCACCGAATCCACAAACTGAAGACCGGTAATTCCTTCGTCAACCGGGGAAATACGGACAATAATGTCGGCAAATTTACCACGGCCTCCGGATTGTTTTTTGAACACTTCGCGGTGTTCAACCAGGCCGGTAATCGTTTCTTTATAAGCCACCTGGGGAGCACCCTGATTACAATCCACTTTGAACTCTCGTTTTAACCGATCCAGAATAATATCAAGATGCAATTCACCCATACCGCTAATTACGGTCTGTCCGGAATCCGGATCTGATTTAACCTGGAAAGTAGGATCTTCTTCCGAAAGTTTATTCAGCGCAACGCCTAATTTATCTACATCGGCCTGAGTCTTAGGTTCAACTGCAACCCCGATTACAGGTTCCGGGAAGGTCATTGACTCAAGTACAATAGGTTTCTCAGGAGTACATAAAGTATCACCCGTTCTCAGATCCTTAAAACCGACAGCAGCACAAATGTCTCCGGCACCGCAATGTTCAATGGGATTCTGCTTGTTGGAATGCATCTGGAACAAACGGGAGATTCTCTCCTTCTTCCCAGTTCTGGCATTCAATAAATAGGAACCGCTGTCAATGACTCCTGAATACACTCTGATATATGCCAGACGGCCCACATAGGGATCCGTTGCAATTTTAAACGCAAGCGCGGCGACAGGTTCACTTTCCGAAGGATGGCGAACAATCGCTTTATCGGTATCCGGACTAACTCCTTCCACTTCCCCTTTATCCAAAGGACTGGGAAGATAAGCGGTTACCGCATCCAATAATTGCTGAACGCCTTTATTTTTAAAAGCAGATCCGCACATAACCGGCACAAAAGACTGGGCAATCACTGCTTTACGAATACCCCCCCTGATTTCTTCTTCCGTCAGAGAATTTGGATCTTCAAAGAATTTTTCCATCAGGCAATCATCCGTTTCAGCCACCGCTTCAACCAACTTTAGCCTCCAATCGGTGGCTTCCTGAATGAATTCCGAAGGAATCTCAACAATATCAAAAGTGGTGTCTTTTCCCTGTTCTCTCCAGACAATTGCCTTGAAAGAGACGAGATCGATCACCCCGTTAAATTTCTCCTCCTGTCCCATCGGCAATTGCAAAGCAACCGCTTTGGAACCTAGTTTATCAACGATTTGGGAAACCACTCTGGAAAAATCAGCACCATTCCGGTCCATCTTATTCACAAAGGCCAGACGCGGCACTTTATATTTTTCAGCCTGACGCCATACGGTTTCGGACTGGGGTTCCACCCCGCCGACAGCACAAAATAAAGCAACCGCCCCGTCTAAAATACGCAGGGAACGCTCTACCTCAACGGTAAAATCAACGTGCCCCGGAGTATCTATGATATTAATCTTGTATTGTTGACTATTATAGTTCCAGAAACAGGTGGTCGCGGCAGAAGTAATAGTAATCCCACGTTCCTGCTCCTGAACCATCCAGTCCATGGTCGCAGTTCCTTCGTGGGTCTCACCTATCTTATAATTGACACCCGTATAGTACAACACCCGCTCAGTGGTTGTTGTCTTTCCGGCATCAATATGGGCCATGATCCCGATGTTCCTCGTATATTGTAAATCTTTACTCATCTATTCTAGTTTCCCTGGTCTACTTTAATGACATCCCGCTCATTAAAAGCGAAAATGTGAGAAGGCCTTGTTGGCTTCAGCCATCTTGTGCATATCTTCTTTGCGTTTGAATGCGCCACCCTCATTGTTATAAGCGGCCATTACTTCCGCGGCAAGTTTGTCACTCATGGACTTACCTGCTCTTTTACGTGCGTAAAGCACCATATTTTTCATACAGATAGAAACCTTCCTGTCTGCACGTACTTCCATAGGCACCTGAAAAGTAGCACCTCCGACACGGCGGCTCTTTACTTCAACCTGGGGAGTAATATTATCCATAGCCTTTTTCCAAACATCCAGAGGGGCTACTTCACTATCTTTCATCTTTGACGCAATCAGTGCCAAAGAATCATAAAAAATCTTATAGGCGGTATTTTTCTTTCCCGACAACATCAGATTATTTACAAAACGGGTAACCAATACATCATTGTAAACCGGATCCGGTAACAATATCCTCTTTTTGGGTTTTGACTTACGCATATTCTTGCCTTATTAAAATTCTACAGACTATTTCTTTTTAGGTCTCTTAGCCCCGTATAATGAACGACTCTGCAAACGGCCATCCACGCCGGAAGTATCAAGAGCTCCGCGAACAATATGATAGCGAACCCCGGGAAGGTCTTTAACACGACCTCCGCGGATCAATACGATAGAGTGTTCCTGAAGATTGTGTCCTTCTCCCGGAATATACGCATTGACTTCTTTGCTGTTCGTTAAACGTACTCTCGCAACTTTACGCATGGCTGAATTAGGTTTCTTCGGTGTAGTAGTATATACACGTACACAGACCCCGCGACGCTGCGGGCATGAATCCAAAGCCGGAGATTTACTCTTATCGATCAAAGTAGTCCTCCCTTTCCTTACTAATTGTTGAATCGTAGGCATAAAGACTTTATTAGGTATTTATTTCAAATGTTCCAAAAACGGTCTGCAAAGGTAAAGATTCTTTCAAAAAAAACAAGGGCAATCGAAAAAAATATATAGAACTCATTCTAAGAGCGAGATTTCCATACAGTGCTGACTTAGTCAGTTTTTTTGTATTTTTGTGCGTCGGCAAATGTAGAAAAAATTAGAACCCGACAAATACAATACCATATATATATAAGCGGAATGACAAAACTTCTGAACAAAAACGTAAAAGAATTACTGGCCTCTGAAGAATTTGGGCAAAAAGTAGTAGTAAAAGGATGGGTACGCACTAAACGCGGAAATAAAAATATTGCCTTTGTCGCGCTGAACGACGGTTCAGTGATTCACAATATTCAGATTGTTATTGAGACTGCTTCCTTTGAAGAAGAGTTAATCAGAAAAATTACCACCGGATCCTGCCTGTGTGTAGAAGGAATATTGGTTGCCTCCTCAGGACAGGGACAAAAAGTCGAAATACAAGCTACAGATATTATAGTATATGGAACTGCCGATCCTGATGTCTATCCGCTTCAGAAAAAAGGCCATTCTCTGGAATTTCTCAGGGAAATAGCCTATCTGCGTCCGAGAACCAACACCTTCGGAGCGGTTCTCCGGCTTCGTCACGCCATGTCTTTTGCCATTCATCAATACTTTAATGACCGCGGTTTCTTCTACTTTCATACTCCGCTGATTACTGCTTCTGATTGCGAAGGCGCAGGTGCCATGTTTCAGGTTACTACCCTTGACATGAATAATCTGCCGCTCACTCCGGAAGGAAAAACAGATTACTCCGGAGATTTCTTTGGGAAGCAGGCTGCATTAACGGTATCGGGACAGCTTGAAGGGGAACTGGGAGCCCTTGCCCTGGGTAAGATCTATACCTTTGGCCCTACCTTCCGTGCTGAAAATTCCAACACCCCGCGTCATCTCTCAGAATTCTGGATGATTGAACCCGAAATGGCATTTTATGAGATTAAGGAAAACATGGATCTCGCCGAAGATTTTCTGAAATATCTGATCAGATATGCACTTGAAAATTACCGGGATGATCTGGATTTTCTCTGTAAAATGTGGGATAATGAATTGATTGACAGACTACAATTTGTCCTTGAAAATGATTTTGTACGTCTGGAATATACCGAAGGCGTTAAAATCCTTATGGAGTCAGGTCAAAAATTTGAATTTCCGGTATCCTGGGGAATCGACCTTCAGTCTGAACATGAAAGATATCTGGTAGAAAAACATTTTAAAAAACCCGTCATTCTGACCAATTATCCCAAAGACATCAAGGCTTTTTACATGAAACAAAACGAAGATGGAAAGACAGTAAGGGCTATGGATGTTCTCTTTCCAAAAATCGGAGAAATTATTGGAGGATCCCAGCGGGAAGAAGATTATGACAAACTCCTGTCCCGCGTTCAGGAACTGGGTCTCAGCCAGGAAAGTATCTGGTGGTATCTGGATACACGGCGGTTCGGAACAGCTCCTCACAGTGGTTTCGGACTCGGATTTGAACGGCTTATGTTGTTTATTACCGGAATGGCGAATATCAGGGATGTCATTCCATTTCCCAGAACACCTAATAACATAGAATATTAGACATGTTTAACCAAAGGCTGCAGCAAAAGCTCCTTCAAAAGCTATCCCCTCAGCAGATTCAAATGATCAAGCTCCTGGAAATTCCTAATATGGAGCTGGATCAAAGAATAAAAGAAGAGTTGGAGGAAAATCCCACGTTGGATGAAGGAACTGATAATGAGCCTGATGAATATTCGGAATCCGTTCAGGGAGAGGAAGAGAAGGGATTTTCCATTGATGAATACAGCAATACGGAGGATATTCCTTCCTATAAACTACATATAAGCAATGTCTCCCACGGAGAAATCAAAGCAGACATTCCTTTCTCGGCCGGAACCTCCTTCCATGAATTTTTATACAATCAACTGGGGATGCACTCCCTGGATCAGCGTCAAAAAACCATCGCTCAATATATCATTGGAAATATTGATGAGGACGGATATCTCCGAAGACCGGTTGCTTCTATTGCAGA
>JAQVSH010000009.1 GCA_028700615.1 Bacteroidales bacterium | reverse complement strand
AGATTTCACCATATGGAAGACTTCCTTAACAATGCCCACAGAAGTATAAGGGCCAAAATAGGCGGAGCCATCATTTAAATTTGGATTTCTTACCAGCTGGACTCTTGGGAAATACTCCTTACGTATTGATATCCAAGGGTATGACTTATCATCTTTGAGCAACACATTATACTTCGGCTGGAACTCTTTAATAAAATTATTCTCCAACAATAAAGCCTCCGACTCGGTAGCAACCAAAGTATACTGAATATCTGCTATCTTGCTGACCAGAAGCCTCAAACGGGCAGATTCATGATTCTTATGGAAATAGGAGCTTACACGACGTTTGAGATTAACCGCTTTCCCGACATAGAGGATCTTCCCCTGGGCGTCATAATAGCGATACACCCCCGGAGATTCGGGAATTCCACTTAAAATCTGCCGGATGTGAAGTTCGTTCTTGTTCATGCCATCATGTGATCTTGCCGGCAACGATACATTCCGGCCGAAAATGTTTCACGTGAAACAATGCTATCTGCCTAAAAAAACCAGAAGAACATTAATATCTGAAGGAGAAACCCCTGGAATACGTGATGCCTGGCCAATGTTTTTAGGCCGCATTTTGGACAACTTCGCACGAGCCTCTGTAGAAAGAGAGTGCAATGCTTTGTAATCAAAATCATCACTAATCCTGATATCCTCCAATCTCTTCAACTTTTGAGCCAATATGCGCTCCCTGTCAATATATCCGGAATACTTGACCAAAATCTCTGCTGCTTCAATGATCTCTCCTCTCCGGTCTGAAGGAAAAGAATTTGTCAAAACTTCCAACTCTCCTATGACAGGCAATAAATCACCTATGGTTATCTCCGGTCTTGCCACAATATTCCTGAGCTTTACCGATTGTTCCAACGGGGTGGTATTCTTTTCTCCCAGAAACGGATTCAATTGCCGGGGAGACACACTTGTGTTCCGGATAAAATCAATCAGAGAATCTCTGCAGGCAAGTTTTTCACTTAATAAATCAAATCTTCTCTTTGAAGCCAGTCCCAACTGATAGCCTTTTGGGGTTAACCGGACATCGGCATCATCCTGTCTGAGCAAGATCCGGTATTCCGCCCGGGAAGTAAACATCCTGTAAGGTTCATCCACTCCTTTGGTGACCAGGTCATCAATCAGAACCCCTATATAAGCTTCATCCCTTCCCAAAACAAATTCGTCCCTTTCTCCGGCCTTTAATACAGCATTAATTCCGGCCATGAGCCCCTGAGCGGCGGCTTCTTCATAACCGGTAGTCCCGTTAATCTGTCCGGCAAAAAAGAGATTTTCGACTAATTTTGTCTCCAGCGTATTTTTCAACTGAGTGGGAGGAAAATAATCATATTCCACCGCGTATCCGGGTCTAAAAATTTTTACATTTTCAAGCCCCTCAATATGTCTGAGCGCTTCCCACTGAATATTCCAGGGAAGTGAAGAAGAAAAACCATTGACATAATATTCACAGGTAGACTCTCCCTCCGGCTCCAAAAACAACTGATGAAAATCGCGCGATGAAAAAGTCACAATTTTATCTTCAATACTTGGACAATACCTCGGACCGATACTTTTAATCGTCCCGTTATACATCGGTGAATCCACAAATCCTTTTTCCAGTATTTGATGAACCGTTGGATTTGTATAAGCAATATGGCAGGTTCTTAAAACAGGATTATTATGAATTTCAGGAAGAAAAGAGAACTTTCCGGCTCCTTCTTCTCCAAATTGTTCTTCAAGTTTTGCAAAATCAATGCTTCGTCCGTCAATTCTTGAAGGCGTTCCTGTTTTCATTCTTCCGGTTTCAAAACCCAAAGACCGCAATTGATCTGAAAGGCCTTTGGAAGCCAGTTCGGCAATACGGCCTCCCTCCTTCTGAACCCGGCCGGTATGCATCAATCCGTTCAGAAAAGTTCCATTGGTCATTATCACCGTTTTTGCAAAGAATTCTGTCCCCAGTCTGGTCTTTACGCCTTTAATGGAATTCCCCTCCAAAAGGATTTCTGTCATTTCATCCTGATAAAAATCCACTTTGGTTTTTTCCAAAAGATCTCTCCAGGTCGCAGAAAATTTCTTCCGGTCGCATTGTGCTCTCGGACTCCACATGGCAGGGCCCTTTGACTTATTAAGCATTCTGAACTGTATGGAACTGAGATCGGAAACAATCCCCGAAAATCCCCCCAAAGCATCAATCTCGCGAAGTATCTGGCCTTTTGCAATTCCTCCCATAGCCGGATTACAAGACATTTGAGCCATACGCTCCATATCAAGGGTTATCAGCAACACGGAGGCTCCCATATTGGCTGCCGCAGCAGCGGCTTCACAACCGGCATGACCTGCTCCCGCTACAATAACATCATAAATCATAACCATGCAAAATTAAGGATGCAAATATAAAGAACGGGAAGCAAGACACTCATCTTCTTTCAATCTCATTTGCTTTTGCTGAAATTCAGTCTGATCATCATACCCCAACAGATGCAAAAGACCGTGAGAAATCACCCTATCTAATTCATCTTCAAAGGTTTGATTGTATTCAACCGCATTAGACCTCACAGTGTCCACACTGATAAAAATATCTCCCGACAAAATATCTCCTTCCTCATACGGAAAAGTGATAATATCCGTAAAATAATCGTGTTTCAGATATTCCTGATTAATCTCCAGAATTTTCTGATCTGAAACAAAAACATATTGAATGTTGCCTGCTTTCCTCCCCTCCGATCGGGCAACAGATAAAAGCCATTTGGCCCGGTTTCTTTTCTGGGGCAAGGTAAAAGAGAGTTCCTCCGAATAAAATGAAATTGCCATTACATACGTCTTTTAAGCCAGGATTCGGGATTCAGTTTAGTGGCTTCTTCCCAGATCTCAAAATGTAAAACAGAAGACTGATCTCCCGAATCAGTAAATATCTTCCCCAAAACCTGGCCAACCTCCACTTTATCCCCTTGTTTTACGGCAATATTAACAATATTTTGATAAACTGTAAGGAAGTTGCCATGCCGGACAATGATGGCGAAATTCGCCCCTAAAATGGCAAAAACGCGGGACACCTCTCCATTAAAAACCGCCTTAACCTCTGATCCCGGCGAAGTAGAAATGTCAATCCCGTTATTATTGGGCATCATAACCCCTTTCAGCACAGGATGGGCATGCAATCCGAAAGACCCTGAAACAAAACCCTGATCTACCGGCCAGGGTAGTTTCCCCTTATTTTCTTTAAAATTTTTTGACAACGCCTGCTCCACCGTGGACAGTTTGTTATAAATATTTCCTTTGGTGCCCCCCAGTTTCTTTGCCTCACTGGCGATAATTTTCTGAATCTCGGAATCCAGTTTATTGGCGACCGTTCTCTTCTGCGCAAGCTCCCTTCTCAATTTTGTAGCATTTGACCTTAATTGTTTCAGAACCAAATTATAACGGTTAATCTCTTTTTCAAGCTTTATAGATTCCTGTTTTTGAGCTATTTGCAGATTTTCTTTCTCCAATTTTTGGGCAGAAAGACGGGCAATCATAACAGACAGTTTTGTCTCTAAAACTTTTGCCGAATCGGCCTGACTTTTCCGGTACCCGGCAAACTGTTCAAAATATTTTTTCCGGCGGTAAGCCTGAGTAAAATCCTTTGAAGTAAATAAATAAGCCAGAAAATGATCCCCCGATTTGTTTTTATAGGCATGAACGAGGCTTGCCGCATACTCGTCCTTAATATTTTTCACCCGCCTGCGGGTTGCAGCAACCGAATCCTCCCTGGATATAATTTCCCGGTTGAGAATCACCAATTCCTCCTCCAGAGAAGCCACATAATTTTTTCGGGCCTTCATGGCCGAAGAAAGGGTATTGAGTTGATTTAAAGATTGTTTCTGCGATTTCTGGTTATTCTCAAGAATCTTGTTGGTTTGTTCAATTTCTGCCAAAGCCTCTTTACGTTTTTGCTCAAGAGAGGCCCTGTCGGATTGAGCCTGCAAAAAGACAGAACCCGTCACCAGAAACAAAACCACCAGATATCCCGATTTCCCTAAACGCATCACTATAGTTTTTTTACCTCATACTGGGAAGGAACCTTAAACCGAACAGCCCTTACTTCATTAACCGAAGATTCCGAAAGGGTAAAATCAGCCCTTCTTTTCATATTTCCTTTATCATCAGATAGTTCCACATACATGGAAGCAGGCAAAGCCACCGGAGAATCCTCCCTGTCAAGCACTTCCGCTTTGATAATGCCCTGTTTTCCGAAAATGGTGATCTTATCCACCTTCCCGGCCGAAGAAGCAGATTTATCCAGGATGATCCTGGTCCCCCGCAAAGGATCTTCAAGAAGAATTTCCGAAGAAGAAGATCTGACGATAGAAAAAGGAGAAAGCTCCCCGGCAATACATTCATTCCCTGTAAACAGCAGAAAAAAAAGCCCCGGTGAAAAAGGCATCCCCAAATATTTCATATAAGTCTGTTCATCCCCCGAATAGCAAACTCTGTTCATCCGGTTAAGCACATTAAATTCTTCCTTATCTGCATACCCCCGGGCCACTTCAAAACCCAAAACCGAAGCAGTCACATAAATCCCGTCATCTTTTTGAACATAAAACCTTGCGTTAAAAGACAGATCCCTTCCGGAAACGTCTCTGTATCTGATACGGGCGCCTCTTACGGTGACAGAAGAAACCGAGTCGCAAACAAAAGCGCCCTGAGAAAAAGCAGAGGCTGCACTCTTAGCGGCAGATTTTTTCGAACTACAGGAATACAATCCGGTCAATAAGAGCATGAAAACCAGCACAACAGAAATTCTGCAACTACTTTTTGCCATTTTTGATCAGATTTTCAGCTGTAACAAATTCTTCGGATTGAATAAATTTTTCTTGTTTTTTCAATTGATTAAAAAGATTTTTAGCCTCTTTCTTTTCATCATTAGCCAATAAAATCTCAATATAATGCAGGCAGACCTCGGGACTTTTTCCGTCTTCAAACTGAAAAGCTTTTTCTATAAATGCCAAAGCCTCTTTCGGCTTTCCGGATTTGTAATAAATCCAGGCAGCAGTATCTAAATAAGTCCCGCTTTCAGGATCCGACTCCAGGCATTTCTTAATAAAACTTTGTGCCCTGGAAAGATTCTCCCCTCTGAGGGACAAATAATAAGCATAATTATTCAGGGTAACCAGATTTTCCGGAGCCAGATCAATCGCCAGTTCAAAAAAATCATCCGACAAAGAATATTCTTTCAGTCCGTTATAAGCTTCTCCCAACATCGCATATACCTGAGCCTGAGACTCTTTCCCGTTACCCAGATAGTGCAGGGAACTTTTTAAAGTCATTACACAGGAAGCATAATCTTTAATCTGCATTTCCGCAAACGCTTTCATTAAATACAGGTTTGCCTTTTCGGGAAACAAAGAGATGGCCTGGGTAGTTGTCCTGATTAAAGCAGGATAATCATTCGTACTGTTCAACACATAAGCCAATTGAGCCCAAATAGTGTAATTGTCTTTATTTCTTTCAGTTAAATATATGAGATCAGCTTTGGCCTCCTCCAGCCTGCCCATACGGATATGATAATCCACATTTAAAATTCTGGCCTGCAACTGATCGGGATACAAACGCTGAAAAGACGAGTTCAGACTATCCAACTGATCAGGAAATTTATTGATTAACAGGGTATCAGACAATAAATCCAGCATAAGGTCAAACTTAACTTCAAACGCCATCCGGGGATTCTCAACGATTTGCTTACTCTTTGTAAAACCGGAAAGATGATCCCCTTTGTTAAAGAGAAAATTAACCATAGACAGGTTTCCGATGACATGATCGGGATCAATCTGCATTAATTTCTGATATTGCTCAAGGGCTTTATCCTGTTGGTCCAAAGCTATATATAACTCAGCCAGAGACCCTATAAAAACAGGATTCTCAGGAGAATTTTCCACCGCACCCAACAGAATTTTCAGGGCTTCTTCTTTTCTATTCAATTGCACATTGGCCTGATATTTCGCCATAACCAATTCATTCGAAAAACCGGTAGTCTTTTCAAGAGAATCCAGCAAAGGAAGGGCCGCCTCAAAATCACCCTGATCAAAATAAAAAGAAATCAGATTCATTTTTAAATCAGGATCTTCAGGGTTCTTAATGATCAGGCGATTTAAAACCAAAAGGCTTGAATCCGGAAACTGAAGGCCCTGATAGATTCTGGCAAGATGCAACTGATAATGTTTATTTTCTTCCGAAAAACGAACCGCTTGTTTCGCAAGAATTAACGCCGCGGGTAAATTCTGTTGTGCTGCCAGAATATCGGAAAGCTGATAATACGGAGCAGCCGCCCGTGGATTGATTTCCAGACATTTTTGAAATAAAACAGCAGCCTGATTCACCTCCCCGCCGACTTTCAGCCTGACAGCTTCCATAAACAAATAATCATAATCCATTCCCTGCATGGACGCAGGCGAATCAACCCTCAAAGGATTATTTTGCGCTGAAAGAGCTCCGTTTCCCCCAATCAAAAAGGAAATCACAAGCCATAAAGCATATTTATATTTTCTCATCATTCAAATCATTAAATCCGGCAAAGAACATTATTGTCTCCCCGTATGTCCGAACCCTCCGGCGCCCCGAACCGTATCATCAAGGGAATCAGTCTCTTCCCAAACTACTTTTTCAAACTTCGCCACAATCATTTGACAAATCCGCTCCCCATCCTGAATAATAAAATCTTCTTCGGAAAGATTGACCAGAATGATTTTAATTTCACCCCGATAATCCGCATCAATTGTGCCGGGAGAATTTAAAACCGTAATCCCGTGCTTAATGGCCAGGCCGCTTCTGGGCCTGATCTGGGCCTCATAACCTTCAGGTAAAGAAATAAATATACCTGTAGGAACAAGGATTCGTTTTCCCGGAGCCAAAAGAACAGGCTCAGACAAAGAAGCCCTGAGATCCATCCCTGAAGAATACAAGGTCCCATAGGACGGCAGGTCGTGCTTCGAGAGATTTACAATACGAACGCGTAATGCGTCTGAAGGAGTATTTTGATCCGGCATAACACTATAGTTTAAAGATTTCCGATTTCTTTTTAAACCAACCCTCTTTAGATAAAACAATCAGAATAAAAATGAAAAATAATATACAATGAACCAACGTTTTAAGCAAAAGGCCCTCTATGGACATCCATCTTGAAAGGAAATAAAGTCCTACGGCCAGCCCTGTATATAAAAAGATCTTTTTTACCTCATACGGAACCGGATAATACTTATTTCCCAGATACCAGGTAAGGACAATCATGCAAAGATACGATACCAAATGAGTCCATGCAGAGGCCAGATAGCCATATTCAGGAATTAAAAGAAAATTTAACAAAAAGGAGACCGTCGCTCCGACTAAGGCAATCATCACTCCATAATAGGTCATGTTATTCAATTTGAACCAGATAGAGAGATTATAATAGACCCCCAGCGCCAAATTGGCCATCAGCAGGATGGGAACCACGCCCAAGCCGTCCCAGTATTCTTCACCTACAAAAAACTTTATATAATCAATGAAAAAATTAACCCCCAGAAAAATGACCAGACAAAACAAAACAAAATACTTCATGACCCCGGCGATTACAGCCCGTGAATTCTCCTTCCCAGACTGTCCGAAAAAAAACGGTTCTGCGGCATACCTGAACATCTGGATAAACAAGACCATCAGCACGGCTATTTTGATATTGGCTCCGTAAATACCCAACTGAGCCATCGCATCTACCGAATCTGGAAGCAATCTCTTGAGCAATACCCGGTCAATCGCTTCATTGACATTCCCGGCAAAACCGGCAAACATCAGGGGCAGCGAATAAATTAACATCCTTTGCAACAGCTCTTTGCTAAAACGGAAATGATAAGAAAAAATCTCAGGGATCAGGAAAATCAAAGTGGCGGCCGAAGCAATCAGGTTAGAAAGAAATACATAATATACCCCGGCGGAAGGATCGAAAAACCATTTGATCCAGACATGATCAGAAAAGCGGGGACAAAACCAGAGAAAAAAGAAATTAAAAAAGATATTGACGACCACGCTCCCAATTTTGATGACCGCAAATTTCACGGGTCTGGATTTTTGTCTCAGACCGGCAAAAGGGATCGCCGAAATAGCATCCAGTCCAAGAATAAAAATAAACATCAGGATGTACTCCTTATGATCTCCGTAGTCCAGCCAGGAAGCAATCGCATCCGAATAAGTGATGGATAAAACAATAAATAGCAGTGAAGTAAACAATACTGAACAAAAAGAAGTGGTGAAAACCTTGTCCCGGTCTTTTTCACTCTGGGAAAACCTAAAAAGACCCGTCTCCATCCCATAGGTAAGCAGGATATTCAGAAAAGTGACATAGGCGTATAATTCTGTAATGATCCCGTATTCTGCGGGCTGTTTGAAGATAAGAATGGTATGAAAAGGCACCAGTATATAGTTCAGAAACTTCGGAACGATACTGCTGAAACCATAAATTATCGTCTGACCGGCTAATTGTTTAAAAGGATTCAATACAAAAAATTTAGGTTATAGAAAGAATTTAACGGACAAATTTCATAAAATTAATGGAAAAAGACTCATGTTACCGGGGCACATCACAAATTATTGTAATTTTGTAATCTTAAAATAGTCATTATGTCTTTACAAGAGAAAATTGAACAGATTTATCAGGAGTTGGAAGAAACGAAAGTAAAAAACTCCGCGGAAATTGAGGAATTCAGGCTGAAATACCTCAGCAAAAAAGGTTTACTCAACGATTTGTTTGAAGAATTTAAGACCATTGCCGTAGAAAAAAAGAAAGAAACCGGTCAGAAACTGAATGCTCTCAAAGTCAAGGCAACTCAACTTTTTGAAGAAGCAAAAAACAGCACCTCTTCGGGGGATGAACAACATACTGCAAACGACCTTTCCCTTCCCGGTGAAATATTACCTCTGGGATCAAGACATCCTGTATCCCTGATGATCCGTGACATAAAAGATATTTTTCTGAGACTGGGCTTTACCATTTCGGAAGGACCTGAAATTGAAGACGACTGGCATGTATTCAGCGCCCTCAATTTCCCCCCGGAACACCCGGCAAGAGATATGCAGGATACATTTTTCATCACTAAAGATCCTGATATTCTGCTGCGTACCCATACTTCTTCCATACAGGTACGGGTCATGGAGAAACAAAAACCCCCGATCCGTACGATTTGTCCCGGAAGAGTATTCCGGAACGAAGCCATTTCAGCAAGATCCCACTGTATATTCCACCAGATAGAAGGCCTGTATATTGATCGGAATGTTTCTTTTGCCGACCTGAAACAAACCCTGCTTTTTTTCGCCAAAGAAATGTTTGGAGAAGAAACCCAGATCAGACTTCGTCCCTCGTTCTTCCCTTTTACCGAACCTTCGGCAGAAATGGATGTAACCTGCACCTGTGGAGGTAAAGGCTGCAACCTTTGCAAACACACCGGATGGCTCGAAGTGATGGGATGCGGAATGGTTGATCCTAACGTACTGGAAGCTTGCGGAATAGATAGTAAAGAATTTTCAGGTTATGCCTTTGGAATGGGTGTTGAACGGATGGCTATGCTCCGTTACAACATTAAAGACATCCGACTTATCTTTGAAAATGACGTTCGCTTTCTGAAACAGTTTTCCTCTAATCTTTAGTATTTCTGAGTCTGTAAAGCTAAAAAAGACTGCCCTGATCCCTGCCTTTGGGAGTAATCCCAAGGTGGTCATAGGCCAGCGGAGTCACCTCCCTGCCTCTCGGGGTTCTTTTCAGATAACCCTCTTTGATTAAGAAAGGTTCGTAGACTTCTTCAATCGTGCCTCCGTCCTCACCTACCGCGGTGGCGATCGTGGTAATTCCTACAGGTCCGCCTCCGAATTTATGGATAATAGAAGTCAAAATCCTGTGATCCATTTGATCCAGACCATATTTGTCAATATTGAGGGCATCCAGGGCCATTTTGGCAATAGAAAGATCAATAAACCCCTCCCCTTTCACCTGGGCGAAATCTCTGACTCTTCTCAATAAAGCATTGGCAATTCTGGGAGTGCCCCTGCTTCGCATAGAGATCTCGGTAGCAGCATCGTCTTCAATCTCAATTTTTAAAATTCCGGCAGACCGTATTACAATTTTCTTCAAAATTTCAGCCCGGTAATATTCCAGATGACAATTAATCCCAAAACGGGCACGCAAAGGACTGGTTAGCAGGCCTGAACGGGTGGTAGCCCCGATCAGCGTAAACGGATTTAAAGTAAGTTGTATGGATCTGGCCCCGGGGCCTTTATCAATCATCAGATCAATCACAAAATCTTCCATGGCAGAATACAAATACTCTTCAACCACAGGAGAAAGTCTGTGAATTTCATCAATAAACAACACATCATTCTCTTCCAGATTGGTCAGAAGCCCGGCAAGATCACCCGGTTTATCCAAAACCGGTCCGGAAGTAAGTTTTAGATTCACACCCAGCTCCTTAGCCACAATATTAGCCAAAGTGGTTTTTCCCAACCCGGGAGGTCCCTGCAACAAAACATGATCCAAAGACTCTCCTCTCATTTTAGCTGCCTGAACAAAAATTTTCAAATTATCAATGACTTTTTCCTGGCCGCTGAAATCAGAAAACTCCGCGGGACGGATTACTTTTTCAAAATCCTGTTCCGAAGGAGAAATATGATCGGTTCTATAATCAAAAGTTTCAGGCATTGTTCAGAATTGTTCAGAAATTAACGGATTAACCCGGACCGGGAAGAAATATCCAACATTCTCCGGATTGGAATTTCGGCAGCTGCCCGAATTTTCTCATCGATTTCAATGGCATATTTTTCTTCTTCCAGTGAAGTTAAAATCTTTTCCAATGTAATCATTTTCATAAATCTACAATCATTACACCCGCAACTGCTATCTATCGGAGGAGCAGGAATAAAGGTTTTATGAGGAGAAGCTTTTTTCATCTGGTATAAAATTCCCGATTCAGTAGCCACAATATAGACAGAAGATTCGTCTTTTTGCGAAAAATCCAGTAAAGCTTTGGTTGAACCGATATAATCTGCAGCAATTAATATAGGTTTTTTGCATTCCGGATGAGCCAGTATTTTAGCTTCAGGATGAAGTTTTTTCAATTCAAGTATTTTTTCTAAAGAAAACTCTTCATGAACATGACAGGCACCGTCCCAAATAACCATATTTTCTCTTCCGGTCAGTCTTTTGATATAATTTCCCAGATTTCGGTCAGGAGCAAAAATTATTTTTTCTTCTTTCGGCAAAGAATTCACAATAGACAATGCATTGGAAGAAGTACAGATAATATCTGTTTCTTTCTTAATTTCTGCCGAAGTATTTACATAAGAAATCACCGTATGACCGGGATAGCGCTTTTTAAAAGCAATAAAATCATCCACAGGACAAGAATCAGCCAAAGAACATCCGGCTTCCGGATCGGGAATTAAAACCTTTCTGGAAGGATTTAAAATCTTAGCTGTTTCGGCCATAAAATAAACCCCTGCCAGCACAATGATTTTTGCATCCGTTTCCACCGCCTTTTGAGCTAAGACCAAACTATCTCCTACAAAATCAGCAATCTCTTGAATTTCAGGATTTTGGTAATAGTGTGCAAGCAATACTGCATTTTTATCCTTCAGGAGTTTTCTGATTTTTTCCGAAATCTTTTCTTTATCAACAAAAGGTATCATATATATATTTTTCAGATTTAATTTAATAATAAAGTGATAATAATAATAGGCTGTTAATTGTGTTTAAAACCCTTTTGAGTGTATTAAATCAGGCAGAAACGTTGTTCACCGGATTGTTGAATAATGATTAAAACAATTTGGTTTTTCTACTTGATTAATTCCTCAAAATTTATATACTATTGATAGATCATAAAAGCCAAATATATTTATCAGAAAAAATCAAAAATTAATGAACCGTTTTAGAACTCTTTTTGAACAAAGTAATCAATGGCAAAAATAGATAATTTTAAGCTACGGGAAATAATGTAAATTCGCAGTATTATTATACAAAACTCATGACAACAACAAAAATAGGATTTGCGAGTGATCATGCGGGCTTTCAGATGAAGCAAAGCCTTAAGATCAGTTTGGAAAAAAAAGGATATCAAACGGTTGATTTTGGATGTTTTAGTACAGAATCAGTGGATTATCCTGACTTTGCCCATCCTTTGGCCTATGCCGTTGAAAATGGGGAATGCCTGTTCGGAGTGGCGGTTTGTGCTACGGGTAACGGAATTAACATGACGGTGAATAAACATGCCGGCATTCGCTCGGCTCTCTGCTGGACAGAAGAAATCGCCCGGCTTTCCAGAGCACACAATGATGCCAATATTTGTTCATTACCTGCCCGGTTTATGGAACTTGAAGAAGCTCAAAAAATTCTGGATATTTTCCTTCACACCGGTTTTGACGGAGGAAGGCATGCCCGTCGTGTAGAAAAAATTTCCCTGTCTCCGGACACAAAACTCTAATGCTTTGGCCGGCCTTTATCTGCATATTCCATGGTGTAAACAGGCCTGTTTTTATTGTGATTTTCATTTCAGGGCTGCTCTTCATGACAAGGATCGCATGTTAAAGGCGCTCAGTAAAGAATTGGTCATGCGTTCCGGCGAACCGGCATATTTAAAGGCAGATACGCTCTATTTCGGAGGTGGAACCCCTTCCCTGCTTTCCCTGAAAGAACTGGAAAATCTTCTGGAAGTCATTCACTGTCATTATGTTTTGGACCCCGCTGCTGAAATAACCTTTGAAGCCAATCCTGACGACCTGACTCCCTCCTATTTGCAAGGGATCAGAAATTTAGGCATTAACAGATTAAGTATTGGCATTCAGTCTCTGGATGACCGGATCCTGAAATGGATGAACCGGCGTCACACGGCCGCAGAAGGGCTGCAATCCGTACAGCGGGCTGCCTGTGCGGGTTTTAATAATATTTCCGTTGATTTGATCTACGGGATTCCCGGTCTTTCTCCGGAGGACTGGGAAAAAACCCTGGAGAAAACCCTGGATCTGCCTGTTCAGCATTTGTCGGCTTACCACCTGAGCATTGAAGAAAAAACCCCTTTTGGAGTTTTCAGACGACGCGGACAACTTACCGAGGCGGAAGAAAGTCTCAGTGAATCTCATTTTCAATCCCTGATGCAAAAAACCCGGGGCAAAGGGTTTCAACCTTACGAAATCTCCAATTTTTCTCTTCCCGGATTCCAGTCCAGGCACAATTCAGCCTATTGGGCACAAAAACCCTATCTGGGCGCAGGGCCTTCGGCTCATTCTTATGACGGACTTTCCCGCCGATGGAATATTGCTCATAATCAGAAGTATATAGAATGCCTGGAACAGGATCTTCTCTTTTATGAAGAAGAAATCCTCAGTCCGAAAGACCTGTACAATGAATATCTGATGACTTCCCTGCGAACACGCAAAGGAGCCGACACAAATTATATCCGGAATCAGTTTGGCGAGATGCGCTTACAATCTCTCATGACCGAAATCGCGCCTTACCTTCGGGAAGGTTTGGTCATGGAAGAGTCTCATTTCTTGAGTATTAGTGAACGGGGAATACTCCTCTCCGACCGGATCATCTCCGATCTTTTTCTTACGGACTGATTTTCTCACGGATTGAAAAGTTACATTCACCCCGGAAGCGCATTTCCGGGCGCTAATACAGATTAGGGCCCCGCTTCGAATTCCAGTACCTGATCAGAACATAACCGAACAGCATCCCTCCCAGATGGGCAAAATGGGCTACGGAACTTCCGGGCTGTGAGATTCCCAGATATAGCTCAATCGCTCCGTATCCGAGTACAAACCATTTAGCCTTGATGGGAATAGGGGGGATCAACAACATCAGCTGGGTATTTGGGAAAAGCATACCAAAAGCCATCAATATCCCGAAAATAGCGCCTGAAGCCCCTACTGTGGGAATATCTGCCAGACTTTGGAGATAACCGTTCAATTGAGCGATGGCTATGCTGGCTGTCTGCGGATTCGAAGGATCTTCTTGCCACTGATTGATAAAATCATAGACTCCCGGAGCGGCATTGGGTATATGTTCCCGGATAAAGGACTGAAAAGCTTCCGGAGAGGGAGTGTTTGAAAAAGCCACAACACTTGAGTATACATCTGCAAGAATAAAATGATTGACCAGGGTGTGGAGGAGTGCGGCGCCGATTCCGGTCACAAAATAGTACACAAAAAAACGCTGGCTTCCCCAGACTCTTTCCAGCACCTTTCCAAACATCCAGAGAGCCCACATATTCATGATCAGATGCAGGAACCCGCCGTGCATAAACAAGTAGGTAATATATTGCCAGGGACGGAAATATTCAGATTGAAAATAATACAGTCCGAGATAGCTGTTCAGATTAATTCCCATGGTTGACTGGACCAGCATGGTAACCAGCAACATTAATACATTGAGAATGATAAGATTGGTGACTACAGGAAAATCGGAACCAAAACGTGAAGAATTGTATGAACCGAACATAATTTTTTTGTTGCGAAGATCAGAATTTTTTTTCTATTTCTTCTGTTTGAACAATAATCACGATCGTTTTTCCTCCGGGAGTAAATCCGGGGGTTTCACAGGCAAAAAGATGATCGATCATAAAATTCATTTCTTCGGCATTCAGCGCTTTCCCGTAGGGAATTGCACCTGCTTTGGCAAGAGCCCGGGCAATTTTCTCCGAAAAATGATTTCCTGTTTCCTCGGATTCCCTGATGCGGGCGAGCAAATCCATAAATAACGCCTCGGGATCTTCTGTGGAGAGAATTGCGGGATAGGCATTCAATGCGACGGAATAACCCCCAAAAGGTTGTACATCAAACCCCAGTGTTTTCAGACTTTCTGCAATTTCAGACAATAAAGCAAAATCTCCCGGGGAGAGATCGATGACTTTTGGATACAACATCTGCTGGGACTCGGTGTGCAGATTGGCAAGAGTTCTCACAAACTGTTCATAAAGAATGCGTTCATGCGCTCTTTTCTGATCAATGACCATCAGCCCGGAAGCCGTCGGGGTCATGATATATTTCAATTTGAACTGAAATATCGTATTACCGGGCAGATTATTTTTCGTAGACTCTTTTTCGGTATCAAGAGGAAGTTTCTGCTGATCGGATTCAAAATCTTTATAAAGCGTATCCCAGTTAGAGAGATTGTCTTTCAAAAAAGCCGGAGGCTCCGGGCGAAAGGACGAAGGCTGGTGGCCTCCTGTCTGACTATCAAAGGGATTATACTTCGGGTCATAATCGATTGAAGGCGGAATCACGACTCTTTGAGATCCATAGGCAGGAATTTCAATAGATCGGTCCATATCAAAATCCAGACTGGGAATGACGTTAAATTTCCCGAGCGCCTCTTTGACGGCGGCATGAAGTATCTGAAAGACAGCCTGTTCGTTGACAAATTTAACCTCTGTCTTGGTGGGATGAATATTTACGTCAATATTTTCGGGATCTGTATCCAGAAAAATGAAATAAGAAGGAATGGCTTCCTGATGGATCAATTGACTGAATGCGTTAAGAATAGCTTTGTGCAATAACGCGTGACGAACATAACGGTTGTTGACAAAAATAAACTGTTCCCCGGCTACCTTTTTGGCATATTCAGGCTTGCACACAAACCCGCTTACTTTTACAATCTGGGTATCAGCATTAATAGAAATAATCTGATTACTAATGCCTTTGCCAAAAAGATGGGTAATTCTCTGGGGCAGACTTGCGGGAGGAAGATTGTATATTTCCGTGGTATTGTGATGCAGCTTAAATCCGATATCGGGTCTCGAAAGAGCAATCCGTTCAAATTCAGTGAGGACGTGTTTCAGTTCGGTTTGATTCGTCCTGAGAAATTTTCTGCGGGCCGGAGTGTTAAAAAAAAGATTTTTTACGGTAAAATTAGTTCCGACGGGGCATTGTACCGGTTCCTGTCCGATCAGCGTGGAGGCAGCGATTTCCACCCGGGTGCCCAGCTCATCTTCTTCCCGGCGTGTCTTCAGGGAAACCTCCGCGATGGCCGCAATGGAAGCCAGGGCTTCCCCCCTGAAACCGAGGGTGCAGATTTCAAATAAATCTTTGGCTTCACGGATCTTTGAAGTGGCATGACGGGCAAAAGCAATCTTTGCATCGGCCGGAGACATCCCAATCCCGTCATCAATTACCTGTATCTGATTCTTACCCG
This sequence comes from Bacteroidales bacterium, assembly GCA_028700615.1. Lineage (GTDB taxonomy): Bacteria > Bacteroidota > Bacteroidia > Bacteroidales > UBA4181 > JAQVSH01. The sequence continues at coordinate 4,259 of JAQVSH010000009.1, read as the reverse complement.
CTTCTTTCAGGTAAATACCAACATTCCGGGCATGCGCATCCACAGCATTCTCGACCAGCTCTTTAACTGCTGATGCCGGCCTCTGAATGACTTCCCCTGCGGCAATCTGGTTGGCGATAGATTCGGGAAGAATCTGAATATAATCTTTAGACATCCCTTAAATCCAAAAAAGAAGTAGATAAAATAAAATAAGCAACAGGACAATTGAAAGGAACATTTTCATAGTGGATCCGTGCAATTCCTTTTTATGCCTGGACTTATACATTTTCGCTCTGAGAAATCCGCGTTCGAGATGATTTTCGCTCTCATGGCGGAGGGGTCCGGAAGCTTCTTTTTCGGCTTCTTCCATCATTTTTTGCATGCGTTCTTTTCGTTCATCGTAAAAAACAGGACGATAAACAAATTTTTTCGGCATACTCACGTGGGTAAAATTAAAAATTGCCATGGCCGGACTACAATAGTTGTCTACAAAATTAAGACAAAAAACTTTTATTTGGCGAGAATTGGTTTATTTTGTAGTCGATTGTCCGAAATGGCTGTATATGGGAGAAAGAATCCCATATAATCACTGACAACATGAAAAATTAATTATTTGCGGATGAAAAACCGGATTCTCTTTGTGTTAGGGCTCTTCTTGTTGCTCAATGCCTGCTCTGCTCCTGAAGAAAAGATAAAAAAAAGGACCCTTGGAGACCTCGAAGTCCTGCCGTTTCACCCTTCGCTGGTGACTCTGAATGAAAGCCCCTTTACGGATATACGGGATCGTGAATTCCGTCGTTTACTGGAGATTAACCCGAAACGTTATCTTTCCGGATTTCAGCAGGATGAGGCCATGGCAGACTCTACCTCTTCATGGCGTACCGGTTATGAAGTGGGCCCTTATTTGTCCGCCTGCTCAAGAATGTACGCATCTACCGGCGATCCCCGGCTTTCCGACAGGATTACTTATGTGGTCAATGGTCTTGAAGAAGCACAGAATAAGGGAAATAGCGGATTTCTCGGTTATCTGCCTTCCTGGGAAGCAGCTTTTTTAAATATTGCTTCAGGAGGAGAGATTATTTCGGATGAATCCCTGCTGAACGGAATGGAACGCCCTTTATACTTTACCAGTTCTCTGATGACGGGCCTTATTGATGCATATATATACGGAGACAACCGCCGGGCGCTACACGTAGTAACAGAAATGACCCGTTGGATCAACGGTGTTTTTCAGGATCTCTCCACGGATCAAATGGATAAAATATTACGTTGCGATCATGGAAGAATCAGCGAGGTATTGTCCAATGTGCATATTTTGACCGGGAAAAACCGTTACCGGTTTCTTGCTTTTAAGTTTCAACCTTCTGAAATTGAGACTTTTCAGCAGGGAGATACTATTCTGTTAAACGGTAAAGATCAATATGCGGAAATATCCAAAGTACTCGGATATGCAAAGCTTTATGAATTACTGGCTTCCGAACAGGAACGTGATTTTGCCGTCAAATTCTGGGACCAGGTTACTTCTCATTATACCTATCCCGGCGGGAACTTTACCGGAAAAGGTTATTTCGGAAATCCTGATCAGTTTAATCAGTCTCTTGAAAAATATGCCCCGCAGTTGGCCTCCTCTGTTTTAATGGCCCGCCTGACTCACCGTTTGTTTTGCTGGGAACCTGAAGCCCGATACGGAGATTATATTGAAAAATTATTATACAATCAGTTTTTCCCGTGTTTTAACACAAATCAGTCGTCTTATTTCTTACCCATGACTCCCAGTGCATTACCTTTTGAAGAACCGGACTCTATCCAGGCCTTCAGAAATTTTGAAATGGGCATGATGAGTTTTGTCGATTTTTCCGGAGCTATATTCTACGAAGGAAAGGATCAGAGTCTTTATCTGAATTTATTTATTCCTTCCACGCTCAACTACCTCAAAAAGAAGATGCAGGTCACGCTGGAAACAAAATTCCCTTCAGAACCGCGCATTGTGTTACGTTTTGAAGGAGCTCCCAGAGAATTTCCGGTCAGGGTTCGTTATCCGCAATGGGCAAAACACGGGGTAAAAGCGATGATTGACGGGGAAGCGGTAGAGGTGAAAGGGACCCCCGGATCCTTTATGACTTTCAAATCAAAATGGGGATACGGGTCTTCTCTGGAAATTTCCTTCCCGATGTATGTAAACTCTGAAATTATACCCGGAGGCAGCCGGAAAACAGCGCTTTTTTACGGGCCTGTTATACTCGCCGGTTATCTGGGTGCCGATTCTGCTCCTTTGGGAGATCATGCTCCGGTCATTGTGGTCAATCAAAAGCCTCTGAGTACAAATTTCTATCCGACCGCTAAAGACCCCTTGTCTTTTTATCCTGCGGGAGTGATTTCACCCGAAAATATTCGCTTTATGCCTGCCTATCAGGCTCCTCATCAATTTTATTCTATCTATTGGGATGTATATACACAGGATGAATATATTCCTGTACCCTGATATTGTATCAAATGATAAAAAATCATTATATTTGTCCGGAAACTTTTTCGGAATTTTTGAATTTGAATGCCTGTTAATCTGTTGAAAATATGGAATCTCTGATCTCTTCTGAAGAAAAGATGCAACAAATCCGCCGGAATTTTCTGGAGGCCCATCAACTCCTGGCCGACTGGATGGGAAATCCCGCTTCTTTTTCAAACTTTCAGAAGGCGGCAGATCTGATGACTTCCTCGATTCTGTCCGGAAATAAAATTATTGCCTGCGGCAACGGGGGCTCAATGTGTGATGCCATGCATTTTGCCGAAGAATTAAGCGGGAGATTTCGTCAGGATCGTAAAGCCCTGCCTGCGGTTGCGGTCAGCGATCCCTCCCATCTTACCTGTGTAGCCAATGATTATGGCTTTGATCAGGTGTTTTCGCGGTATGTGGAAGCGCTGGGGAAGCCCGGGGATGTCTTGCTGGCCATCAGTACGAGCGGAAACTCCCCGAATGTCATCAAAGCAGCGGAGGCTGCGCTCCGGGGAGGCCTTTTCGTGGTGGCGTTAACCGGTAAACAGGGAGGAACGCTGGGATCCCTTGCCAGTGTGGAGCTGAGAATCGAATGGGACGGATATTCGGACCGGATTCAGGAATTGCATACCCTCATTCTCCACTCTCTGGTTCAATACATTGAAACCGGTATAGGGGGATAGCCCCGGATCAGTATGCTGGTAAAAACCTACGGAAGTGCAATATGCGGGATTCATGCCACTACCGTAACCATTGAAGTCTCGGTTACGCGCGGGGTAAATTTCTTTCTGGTAGGCCTCCCCGACTCCGTGGTCAGAGAAAGCCAGCAGCGTATTGAATCTGCCTTGCTCTCCATAGGCCTTCACCTGCCCGGTAAAAAAATTGTCATCAACATGGCTCCGGCCGATATCCGTAAAGAGGGATCCGCCTATGACCTTCCCCTGGCCATTGGAATCATGGCGGCTTCAGGGCAGATAGAAACCTGCCTTTCTGATAAATTTTTGTTACTGGGAGAACTTTCCCTGGACGGGAGCCTGCAGCCCGTAAGAGGAGCCTTGCCTATCGCCCTGCAAGCTAAAGAAGACGGATTTCAGGGCATGATCCTGCCTTTGCAAAATGCCGCTGAAGCGGCAGTCGTCAATGATTTTAAAGTATTGGGAGTCTCCGGCCTGAAAGAAGTGGTTGCCTTTCTGACCGGCAAATCCAATCCTGCATTTTTTGATCCTTCACAGGCTCATTCGGTGGGAAATGACGAAATTTCATCGACCGATTTTTCTGAAATCAGGGGCCAGGAAACTGTAAAAAGAGCCCTTGAAATTGCGGCCTCCGGCGGACATAATGTGCTGATGATCGGCCCCCCGGGATCGGGCAAAACCATGCTTGCCAAACGGCTTGCCGGCATCCTCCCTCCCATGACGCTTCAGGAATCTCTGGAAACCACAAAAATTCACTCGGTTGCCGGGAAATTACAACGAAATTTCGGGCTCATCACCCAAAGGCCGTTCAGGTCTCCTCATCATATCATTAGCGAAGTGGCTCTGGTGGGAGGCGGAAGCCGGCCGATGCCGGGAGAAATTTCCCTCGCTCATCACGGCGTCCTTTTTCTGGATGAACTGCCGGAGTTTAAAAGATCCGTGCTGGAAATGATGAGACAACCCCTTGAAGACCGCAACATCACCATTTCCCGGGTTGGTTATACCGTCAATTATCCGGCTTCATTTACGCTGATAGCCTCCATGAATCCCTGTCCCTGTGGATATTACAACCACCCTGAAAAAGCATGTATCTG
>JAQVSH010000160.1 GCA_028700615.1 Bacteroidales bacterium | reverse complement strand
AGTAAATTATTCATTGATCCAGAATCATATTAAAAATGGGAGGGGAGTAAAATGACTACGGATGAAAGAATTGAGAAGTTACATGACTTTTTCACAAAGGAAATAAAGTTAACCAGCGATGGATGGACGAGGGACTATTTCTCCAACGAAGAATTGCTGGAAAAATCATATCTCAGAAGCAAATATAGAAGCATCAATGATTTTGTAGAGAATGAGAAAAAGAGGCTTGCTCAAGACAACCAAGATCTTCTAAATGTGGATGGCTACATCGGTACGTTACAAAACAGACTGTTAGAATACCAGCACTTCCTGTTTGATTTTAAGGTAGATCCAAGAAGGAGATTTTTACGCTATATTGACCCGGAAATAAAGTACTATTACAAAAGGGTGATAAGCGATAAGCCCAAAAAATCTTTTTACATACAGGCAGATGAAGAATCTTCTGCAAAATTATATCTGAAATATTTGACTGATTATCACGAACAACAAGCTCGAAGATATGTGGAATCGAAGGTTAAGACAAAATGGTTAATGGAATCCATGATGAATAATCTGGAATATTATAAAGAGGAACTGGTGAGTAACAACAACCTGGGCCGAATCTCAAAGATCCGAGAGCTTATTCAAAACAGAATCATTCTTATTAAGGACAGAGGATTTAGCAATGATACTATGGGCCCAATCTTAGAATCATTCAATGATCTTAAAGAATTGTCGGATCGTATTTACGAAAGAATAAATACTACTCAAATCAACTATTATCAGTTGGCGATGGAATTGAAGCCATTTGTTGAAGGTGATGTGCTTCCCGAGGTATGGCAGAGTGTGATTGAAAAGAAAGTCATTCCTCCCGGGAAAAAATGCATCACATTAAAAAAACACGGAGCCAAGGCAAACGCATGGAGGTTCGGAGAGGTGTTTGGCTTAAACCGTATACAGCTTGAATCGGTCTTTGGACTGGAGCTTGATCTTGGGTCCAATCGCTGCGATAGGAATGAATCTGCATTTGGTAGAACAATCAATAAGTATAATTCTAAACACAAATAAAAAAAATATGCATCGCTAAACGCAACATCAAAAAACCAGTAGAACGCAGGTCAAACAATGACTTGCGTTTTTCTTTTGTCAGTGACAATAAAAATAGCGCAATAAAAGCGCAACACCTTCATTTTTTTTCACTTGACAGTCTGTCAGGGAAGTTTGTCCTTTGTGTTAGAAACGTAAAAAAAGGATGAAAAGCAATGGGACACATTAAAAATGAAAAACGGATTTTGCGGGGTATCTCTGCCCTGGGTGAATATCTTGGCTGCGGTTACAACTCGGCATGGCGCATCGCCAATGAATGTAAACTTCCACAATGGAAAATAGGCAAAGTCTTTTGTTGGGATGCGGACCAAGTGGATGAAGCTTTGGCAAAGGGCATTAAACTTTAAGATAATGTACATGGATTATGTGTAAAAAAGAAAGCGCCCTGCCAGGCGCTAAAACAGATGATGAACACGGCATCAAAGATGAGCAAAATTCTGCATATAAACAAATTAACAGCAATGTAGCACGTACTTTACAGTCAGCCGCCGAGGCGTGCCAAAGATCAAGTATCGGGGCGATTTTTGAGCATAAGAATCTTAAGTTAACGAATAGTCCCGATCCACTTTCCGGCCTGAGAAAACTGGCGGCAAACAGGGAATGGAGATTGGAAAAATGCGGAAACAAGATGTCCGATAAACAACGGGAAATTCTCTTAGATGAACTTTCCGATATTCAGGAGGCAATCAATGTCCTGGATGAACAGAAATACGAAGTTTGGGGCCTTGTTTATAGCTACTTAAAGCAACTTCCAAACGGGCTGAGTGCTGCAATCATTACCCTGCCCCTCAGCATGAGTGGACAGGGAATCGCAACCATAGACCTGATGACCAGGAAGGCCCTAATCTGTGTATATCCGGAGGAGGCGAATTAGGTATGATAGACAGGGAAGTTTTACAGAAAATAGGAGCCGGCAGAATAGAAGAACTGACAATGGAGGACCTTGTGCGGTATCATATGTCTGTTTCAGATGTATATGAAGGTCAATCTTCTCTCTTATCATACAAAGGGAAACGCTTCCTGGTTAAAGGGGATATAACAGCTATTAAAGGCCGGGCAAAAAGCGGAAAAACGCACTTCTTGGCGGTACTTATAGCTGCAATACTCCGGGGAAGTTATGCCGGATATCAGGTCATGGAATTCAATCTAAGGATTTTGCATATAGACACCGAACAGGGTATGTTAAATTTCCAATCAGTCATTAAAAAAGCCCTCAGACTGGCCGGATTACCGAAAGATCGGGATTGTGAAAGATTAAATACATATAACCTCCGGGAACTATCAGCTAAAAATCGTATTCAGGCGGTGGGTATGTTAGTTGAGGCTTATTGTCCGGACGTGCTTATTATTGACGGGGTGCGGGATCTTCTCAGTGACTTTAACGATATCGGCCAAAGCTCCGAGGTGGTTAATTTTTTGATGGCCATTTCAAAGCAGAAAAGGTGTGCCATAATAACCGTATTACATGAAAATAAGGCTGACAACAACATGCGGGGACATTTAGGAACTGAACTTTTAAATAAGGCAAGCGAGGTTTTTCAGGTACAAAGATCCGGGGATGATGAAAGGTCATTTTACAAGGTAACACAAACAGACACCAGGAACCTGCCAGTTGAGGACTTTACTTTTACTATGGGGGAAAACGGGTTGCCGATTGAGGTTGTCATATCCCCCCAGTTGAGTGTATCGGACAAAAAAGAAATCGAGATCGGTACAAACATGAGCGAGATCCTTCGAACAAACGATGGAATGACATACGGCAAGCTGAAGGATCTATACATGGAGCGTTTTGCGGTTGCTGATCGTACAGCCAGAAACCATATAAAAATTGCTCAGGATAACAAAGTAATATTAAGGGATGAAAATGGACTATATCATAAAAGAATTTACGTTTAATGTGTTAGGGCAAAAGGCAACCCCCCTATATAGGGGGGATTGCCCTATTGCCCTAACCCCTATAAATTATAAAGTTTTGCCCCGTAAATACCCTATGATTGCCGTGAATTTGCCGTAAAAACAACAGGCAAATGGAAATTTGCCCTAAGCACAAAAAAGACAGATGCAAACGACCTTATTTCCACTAAAAGAGGTGCAACGATCCCGGTACAAAAAACCGGGCCAGCCCTCAGCCAATGACCTTACCAGGTTAATCCTTCGCTGGGCCAGGTCCAGAGGATATTTTGCCTCCAGGATCAATAATGTGGGAATATATGATGTCAAAACAGGCCGATATAGAAAAAGCCACACAAAGCAAGGATTCCCCGACATTGTCATAATAGGTCCTTTTGGGCGATTTTTCGGAGTTGAGGTAAAAGTGGGCCGGGACATTTTGAGTGCAGCGCAAATGCAATGTGAGGCGGAGATTAAGGCAGCAGGTGGTGAATATATCATTGCCCGATCGGTTGAAGATGTATGCCGGGCAATAACTGAAGATTGTAAACAACAATAAAAAGGAGTGTAACAATGCCATTTAAAAAAGGACAATCGGGAAATCCGGCCGGCCGGAAAAAAGGGGAAAAGAACAAAGTAACCAATGACGTGAAGAAATGGCTGTTAGATCTGTTCAACACACAATCAAAGACTTTGGAGACAGATTTAAAGGCCATGAAACCACGGGAACGATGGGAAATCATTGCCAAGATCCTTCCGTTTATTGTCCCGAAGCTCCAGGCTATGAATGCCAGGGTAGACCTGAGTGCTTTAACTGAAGAACAATTGACAACAATAATTGAAGCAATAAAAGAAGAGTTATGAGAGTAAAAGTAAACGAATCGATTAAAGAGACGATAAAAGAGGCCATTGTTTCAGGGAAGCTGGATCTGCTGGCTATCCCGGAAATGGAGCCACTCTTAAAAAACTATGTGGATGGAATGGGACGCTTAAATGATATTGTCAGCAAGTCAGATAACAGAAAGGGAAGAAAATACCTACCCGATCCGATTACCGCACCTATTGAGGTTAAAGATCGGGTTTCGTTGGTTGCTCTGTTAAGTGCTTTACAGAGTGGTATTCTGGAAGTCCCGGCTATCTGGATTGATCAGGCAATTGGGATGAATAAGACCAATCTGTTTTTGGAAATAATGAAAGCAGCTTCAGAGAAAAAGGGCTGAAAAATTAACTAATAAAATGATTATGGAAAAAGATGTTATTGAGATGATTAAAGAGGCAATCCAGGTGCAGGTACAGCCTCTCATAGACCGGTTGGATCAACTGGCAGAGGGACAAGATGCGATAAAAATTGCACAGGAAATCCAAAACCCACCGGAACCTAAAGAGCCGAAAGTTCCCCAGGATTCGAAAATCGGACGTTTCCCAATGTCGGAAGTCCGGACGTTGAGAGATACCCGGAAAGCCCAGGAAAAAAGCCATATCCAGACGGCTATTAGGGGGCTGGACGGGGAACAGACTTCGACAACGATTAAAGGATTAAAAAAATAAAGGAAGGGTATGAAGAAAATTTTGATTAACAAAAACGCATTGCAGGCGGATGAGGTTGTGGCGAACCTTAAAAGGCAGGCAGAGTATCTGAATAGCAATATCGCCCCGGATTTGGCAGGATTAGGCATTGAAATGACACCGGAGACCCTTGCTGACTTATTGTTCAATGATTGTCAAATAATCCAAGAAAAATTCAGCAAACAGGTTGAGGCGGATCTTCGGGAGGTCCAGAACCCGATTCTAAGGAAAAGCCATTTAAAGGTTACTCAGGAGGCGATGGAAGAGTTCTTGAAAAAGATCGATTCAATAAAGCATGTACAGAAGGAAGATTTCTTATCTGTACAAAAAGGAGAAATACTTTTAACAGCCGAAAATGAAAAGACCCTCAGGGAATCGTTCTGTCATTATTTAACGGATCCGGAAGAGATCCAGAAATACGAACAACTTCAGGCCGTCTGTGATGCGCTCAATGTTTTTTATTCCGGCAAACCTTTTGGCTTTTGGAATGATTTCTTTGGTTTTGAGGAAGGCCAATTCATTCCTAAAGACACCTTGAATTATTCCGAAGTTGTGAGAATTACTAAGGCAAAATGATGAAGGGGTGTAACTAATACACCTCTTCTTAAGTTAATGAAAACTATTTAATTACACAATA
>JAQVSH010000159.1:4297-5180 GCA_028700615.1 Bacteroidales bacterium | reverse complement strand
ACTAAAAGTGATTTGTGGCATTTTCTTCCTGCCGCTTTTAGTGTTATTATTACTCTGATTTTAGTACCGGGGCATGCACATGAAATTGTAGGCCAGAAGAATGAAACATTGCAGTCAACCATGAAAATGATATGGGAAAACAACCTGTATCACAACATTCTGGCCGGTACAAGCCGAATCATATGCTTTGGTCAGGCAATCCTCTATTCAGCATTAATAGTTGGCCTTTATAAAAAATACATGCGTGTTATAAAAGATAATTACTCATTGATATCACACTACAATGCCATGTGGATCAAATGGGTTATTGTCATGATCCTTTTACAGGTTTTTTTCGAAGGTCTCGGATTACTTGGCATCTATAATATCCCGTTCTTTATGCCGGCAGCTTTTTCTTTCCAGATCATATATGCTTTCTTTTTCATTATTCACGTAACCATTCAAAAAGACCTTTCACCAATTTTTCATGAAAACAATGATTCATACCCGGTCTTGCAGGATAATGAAACAACACAGATCATTGATCGTTTCAGGTCAGAAAAGATCTTTCTGAAACCCGATATATCGCTGGATGAAACGGCACAACAACTAACTATTTCCAGGCAGAAGCTCACACAGGTAATTAAAAATGCCGGGTATGACAATTTTTACCACTTTATTAATCATCACCGGATAGAAGAAAGTAAGATCCTGTTAGCCAAAATGCCCTCCAATTACGTAATTGATGCCGTTGTTGAACAAGCCGGCTTCAAATCCCGTTCGACTTTCTACAGGGTGTTCAAGCAAACGACCGGGAAGACCCCCGGAGAATATGCTTCTGATCATTGATATTTTTCAATGCTTCTATTAATCCGGACGCTTCTCTGAATATTATTTTCCTCCT
>JAQVSH010000159.1:0-4287 GCA_028700615.1 Bacteroidales bacterium | reverse complement strand
ACCCGCAAAAAAGAACAAGAACATAATTCCAAGTAAGACATTAACCTTTTTTGAGGCACCTTTGAATTCTTTCCAGATAAATACTCCCCAAATCGCAGCAATCATCGGGGCGCCTTGTCCCAGAGCATAAGATATGGCCGCACCGGCTTTTCCGGAAGCAATATAGCTGAATGCAGTACCAAGACACCAGATAGCACCGCCAAGCATCCCAACAAGGTGTGTCTTGAAGTTACCATGAAAATATTCTTTATACGTAACCGGTTTCCCAACAAATGGCTTTCTCATTACAACTGTATTGAATACAAAATTGCTAACAAGAACTCCGATACTGAAAATTACGATTGCAGTATAAGGAGTCACCTTCCCCTGAGCGGGATCTGCAAAATTGTCCAGGTCCATAGAGGACGCTACAAATCTGTAGAAAAATGCCATCAGTGTTCCGGCAATGACCGCGAGAATAATACCCTTGTTTGAACCTTGTTTTTTCTCCTTTTCTACTTTACCTGAAGCAATTCCATTGCAAACGATAGCAATCACAATGAGTGCCACTCCCATAAAAAGAATTATCGGATTCCCCTTAGGGGCTCCAATATAATTCACAATCGTACCAAGAACAAGTGAAATGCCAACCCCCAAAGGAAACGCAACAGCAAGACCAGCTATTGAAATTGAAGCAGATAAGAGGATATTGGACGCGTTAAAAATAACACCGCCAAGAACAATACTCCATAAACAGGAAGAACCTGCCTGAGAGAGATCCTCCAGGAACGGACGTCCCTCAGAACCAAAACTTCCCATCGTAAAAGCTATTAACAGCGCAAAAAGCACCATCCCGATAACATAATCCCAATAGAAAAGTTCGTAACGCCAACTCTTAGCTGCGAGCTTCTGCGTGTTACCCCAGGAACCCCAGCAAAGCATTGTTATAAAGCAGAATATTACCGCTATTAAATAACTGTTTACTATGTACATATCCGGTGACTTATTGATGTTCTGTGATTATCGGTTTATCTGAATAAACGAGCAATGAGCTGACTATGATCGGCTTCGTTTTATCCGGATTAAGACACTTGAACGAAATTTTATGCGCTCCAACCGGAAGATTATACTTATAATACAATTCCTGCTTTCTTGCCTGATGTTGTATTGGGAGCACAACAGTTTCTGACAATGCCCCGTCAAGATAGACCTCGATATTTGCCACATATGAACCGGAATCCATCCCGTATCCCTGATTTCTGCCAAAATTGTAAGAGACAACAACACCATTGCCATTGAACTCTAATTCTCCGACTTCTTCTATAGGCTTTCTAATATTTTTCACAAGGATCGGCCAGTGTCCGGCAAAAGATTCTTCAAAACGAACCGTTTCCGGAATCTGGCATTTTATTGTGACTTCATTTTTTCCAATAGTACCGCCATTGCGCTCAATCACCTGTAGCGCCTGGTTGTATGACATCTGATACACTTTATTGAGCGAAATATCGGTGTATGCAAAATTCCGGTCCTCAACTTCGCGCAGATTTGGCATCCAGTATTCAGGTATATTACTATAACCGATCATTGTACCGAGAATTCCAGCTGCGGAAGCTGGATTGCAATCAGAGTCCTGACCACATCGGGTTGCAATATCAATGGTTTTATAAAAATCTTTCTCTCCATAAAGAAGTCCTATGATGATATATGCACTGTTAATTACAGCATCAATATTAAATGCCTTATAGACTCCGTCCGGACATCCGATATCGAAAGACCATTTTTTCTGAACCATAGCCCATGTAAGTTCCCAGTTATTCGGATATGAGTTGTATGAACTAATAACATCCGACATACATTTGTAGAACTTACTCTGTGGAGGGATTGCTTTCAGGGCTTCCCTGACGACAAATTCAACATCATCACAAACATATGCAATGGCATACATATTAGCTACATAAACTCCCCCATACCAGCCGTCGCCGTAGTTCATAAGGTGTCCGATGTCATCAGCATAATAAGAAGCCGCATTGGGCATTCCCGGTGACATGATTCCGGCATAATCTGCTTCAATTTGGAAATCAATATCGTCTGCATGCGGATTGTTTTCCCAATAGCCGCAATTTGGCGGCATTATTCCCTGTTTGATGTTATAACGTGCTTGTTGATTTGCATGCCATAAGGGATAATCTGCACTTGAAAATGCGATGGCAAAATCCTCTATCGGGGCATCAAGTCCTTTTTTCTCAAAAACATCAACAAAAGTCAAATCCATATAAATATCATCATAAAGGCCCGGTGAATTATCATAATAACTCTTCATATAATGTTCCGGCCATTCAATATTTATGTAGGGATTAATCATAGTACCGGCATAACGGAACTCAGTAGGGCCGCCAAATGTACAACCTATTGCCTGACCAGCCCAACCTCCCTTTATCTTGTCCATTAGAACTTCCCTGGTAATGATCTTTTCCACTGGTATTGTGGGGTAATTCTGACATGCAATCATAAGCACGCCAAGTCCAAGAAGGCAAAAATTAATATTACGATTTTTCATATAATTTAGACGATTAATTTTGTTGATGAATTAGTATTCGTTGACATTATTACATCTTATTTCCCAAAATTATCCATTAGATTCTCATTTTGCAAGGATCTTTGTGTGTATAACTTTTTTTATTTTGGAACGTCAACAAAATTGTTATAAATAGCTTCGACTTCTTCCCTTCCGGGAGCTGAAGTCTGTGCTCCTTTTCTCGTTACAGCAATCGAAGAAGCAGCCTGAGCAAATCTTACAGCTTCGTAAATAGTTTTTCCTTCGGACATACCGACACAAAGGGCCCCGTTAAAAATATCTCCGGCAGCAGTTGTATCAACTGCTTTTACTTTGAATGCAGGAATGATTTCCCATTTATCATTTTCGTAAACCAATGCGCCCTTACTTCCAAGTGTAATAATAACTGTTTTGATTCCCATACCACACATTGCTTTTGCTGCTTTGACTGCTGATTCTTCACTAACAATCCTTATTCCCGTAATAAGTTCAGCCTCCGTTTCATTAGGCGTAATAATATCTACGCATGACATCAGCTCCGGGGAAAGTTTTTGCGCAGGAGCAGGATTTAAAACAAACTTAACTCCATATTTCTTACACAGATAACCAATATGTTCAACTGTATCCACAGGTATCTCCAATTGGGTGAGAACTATGTCGAAATCTTTAAAATTTTCAATTTTATTAATATCATCCGGTGTTATTTTAAGATTCGCTCCAGATGCAACCACAATGCTGTTCTCTCCTTTGGAATCGACTATGATAATAGCAACACCTGAAGGACTATCGGGCGTGGAAAAAATATAGGTTGTATCAATTCCTTCATTATCTAACAAAACATTTGCGGCCCTACCATAGTCATCTTCTCCGGTCATGCAACAAAAGGTCACATCTGCCCCTAATCGTGCAGCACCAACTGCCTGATTGGCTCCTTTTCCTCCGGCATTTACATAAAACTCAGCACCAAGGACTGTCTCACCCGGTTTTGGAGTAACATTGGTGTGAGCGACAAGATCTGTATTGGAACTGCCAATAACTAAAATACTCATACAATTACTGATAGTTAATAATACTAATAACCCGGATTCTGAATCAGATTGGGGTTGGTATTCATCACCCTGTAAGGGATTGGATAGATATCTCTATATGAATCGGTATTGGTTTTGTTATCCCAAGGTTTACTATATGTTCCAAAGCGAACCTGATCCTGACGCCTATGGCCTTCCCAGCAGAGTTCACGTGCACGTTCCCTTAGAAGTTCATCGAGTGTAAGGGTTTCTGTAGTATAAAGGGTTGCCCCTGCTCTTTCACGAACATAATTGGCATATTTGACAGCCTCGGCGGTAGCTGTCCCACTTTCCTGTCTTATGAGACATTCTGATTTTAAAAGATAGATATCTGACAAGCGGTAAATTGGGAAGTCGTTGCTCATTGCCTGATAGGCAAGGCCATCTTCGTATTCCCATTTACACATACGTACCCCTGCGTCCAGAAGTGCAGGATCAGTCTGATTGTATATAGGACCGACATAAGGTGTGTACGTTAGCTGGCGATTCGGGTCTAACATAAGCGGGGTTCCGTCCTTTGCATATTGAGGGCCTTCCAGCCACGAGGCGCGACGTATGTCATTATCCTCATATGAATTCCAAAGCCATTCAAGGGCACACGCCCCGTCCCAGCAGAAATTCTTGATATTGAAAGTCTGTTGACTCAGCGTCTGAAGAGTAATGTTATGAAGCGGGAATGTGCCTGTA
>JAQVSH010000158.1 GCA_028700615.1 Bacteroidales bacterium | reverse complement strand
ATCTGGTTATCAAGGATAAATACGATCACTTTCCCGACATTTCTTTTCGTGAAATCAGCCCATTTCCGAGCTCCTTCCAGGTTGAAATATAATTCGACACTGGTGCCTTTGTTTTTTGTCGTTTTGAGGTCTGCATTGACGATGGCAGGTTTTCCTTTTATTGCTGCCAGTGAATAATACATCCCTTCAGGATCTACGGGATACATGGATCGCACCAGTTGAATATTCTCTCCGGAAAAGTCCATTTGCAGCACAGACAGATCGTCTTTTGTGATGTATCCGATGATCGAATACGCTGCGTTTTCCTCGAAACGAATAGTTGTTGTTTTTAAGGTATCCATGATGGCAGAAGGCATTTCATCGGGTCTGACCGTTTCATAGATTCCGAAAGACATGGCCGTTGTAGCGGTTTTTTCCTTAGTATTACAGCCACACAGCAGCATGAGATAAGTAATTAGCAATAAGTGAATTGTTTTCATGGAAGATAGGTTTAATGGATGTTGTTTTTAAATTCTTTAAAATAATCGTCAAGATCATTGACGTATGTTTCATATGCACGGATTCCTTTTTCTGTTATTTTGCAGGTTGTCAGAGGGTAATTCCCTTTAAACGACTTTCGGATGTCTATATATTCCGCTTCTTTGAGTTTTGTCAACTGAAAACTCAGATTGCCTTTTGTTGTGCTGATGTTTTCGAGAAGGAAGTTAAAATCAGCACTTTGCACTCCGATCAGAAGAGACATGATGGCAAGTCTGACCTGTGAGTGCAATACCGGATCTAAATCTTTAAACATCTCTTATTTTTTACGGTTGGAATACATCACATGGCCGGGAATAATGAATGCGATAAGCCAGGCAAAAGCTTCTGTGAGAATCTGGTAAGGAAGAGTAAGGTATGAACTTAGATAAGCGAGGAGTCCAAATAAAATTCCGCCCAGGGTGAGAAGTCTGTAGCGGAGGATTCCGCCTGTGGCAACAATGGCAAAGGCGGCTAACGCCATAAAGATCGGGAGCTGGAGTTCGAAATTAATCTGGTGCATGACATTATATTGAATCATATTAATCAGCATCATGCAAAAAATCATTGAAATCCAGACATATCTGAGTGAAATTCCGATATAGGTCTGGACTCTTTTCCTTTGTTTCAGAATGTAGTAAGCCGTAAAGATGAATCCCGCCAGCAAAAGCAGATTGCCCGTCCATCTTGTCACTAACCGCATGGAGTAGGTCATGACCATCTGATGGTTAAAATACATAAGCAGGTATCCGAGGAACATGACCCATCCCCAGACAATAAAGAGGATTCCGTCATTTTTTAATTTTTTCTGAGAAATTCGAATCATTTCTTTGATTACCTGAATCGATTGATTTTCATCAAAGGATTCCTCTTCGGGTTGATGGGATTGCATAGTTTCCATGATCTTTTGTTTTGGTTATAAAACAAGTTTGTATTGCAAACCTAAATAAGTTTGAAATACAAACCAAATATTTTTTAATTTATTTTGTCAGATTCTTTATGTAAAGTGTTTCGGCAGAGAGAACCCAAGCCCGGTACTCGTCTTTTGGGTGGTATGAATCGATGCTTTTGAGAAGGCTTTCGAGGTCAAAATGGTCTGAAGAAATCCCCGCCCCGGCACGGATGCCATCGTGGGCATTGCATTCCTGTTCAATGTGGACAGGTACCATCAGGGTCGGTTTTCCGAAGTACATGGCTTCACAGACCGATTCAAAACCGGCGGTGCAGGCAAAGGCTTTACAGCGGGAGAGCAGATCAAGAAATAAGGTGTCCTGAATTTTGTGAAAGGTGAGATTTTTTTCAATTTCAAGGGTATCGGGCGCATCTTTTTTATCCCAGAAGAAATGAGCTTCCTCATTCGGAAATGCTTGATGCCAGGCTTTGATTTCTTCGGCAAAACCGCTGTTGAGTATATATCCGGTGATAAAATGATCGTTTTTAACCGGTTGTGTGAAAATTTCCGGGCGCAAAAGGGGTGGAACTACGCAAATCCGTTGTGCAGGATCTTCTTCCAGAGGATAGAACGAAAGGGCAAGGATTTTCCGGGCCCGGAGGCTGGTGATCCATGAGCTGATCTTCATGGACAGGGCCACTCTTTTGTTTTTTGCTTTTGGAAATTCAAAAGCCTTGTGGTTCAGAAGATACTGGTGTCCGATGCAGATCAGGGGTGTTTTCAGGTGGTAAATAAACCAGGTTAGTCCGGTGAGATGATCGTAAAAATTGATGACAAAATCGGGTTGGGTGCGCCCGATTTCTTGCCGGATAAAGCGGATGCTTTTTATATATTCCGGAATTTTTCGGAGTGCTTTCAGCAGGGTTTTTCCTATTTTAGGACGTTTGTTGCCGGCAGAGGGGGCGAAATTGGGGTTTTCAAAGATTTTTACGGGAACTTCTATCTTTTCTGTGAAAAAAGCAGGAATCTGTCGTTCTGCAGTTTTCCCTATCATGACCCCGATCACAGTATGCCCGTTTTTCTCCAGAAACGATTTGAGAGCCAATGCCTGAGTCAGGTGTCCTCTCCCTTCTCCCTGTATGATAAACAGATAACGCATTAATGAAAATTAATCCTGAATAAGGTCTTTATAATAGAGGATGCTCCAGTTCCCTTCAAAATCTTCGGCCAGTGCGGATAAAGATTCTACCCAATCTCCGGAGTTAAGGTAGTGAATATTTTTTAGATATTGATTGGCCGGATGATGAATATGTCCGCAAATTACCCCGTCACAGTTTTTAACGCGGGCCAGTCTGACAAGTTCTTCTTCAAAATCGCTGATGTAAGAAACGGCTCCCTTGACCTTGTTCTTTATATATTGGGAGATAGAGAAATAGGGCATTCCTTTTCTTCTCCGGTATTGATTGTATATTCTGTTAAATTGCAGGAGCAGGGTGTAGCCGATATCCCCCAGTTTGGATAACCATTTCAGGTTACGGGTGATGGAGTCGAAGACATCTCCGTGGGTTACATAGTATTTTTTCTGCCCGGAGGTCAGAATATAATCATTGACTATGGAAAGGTTGTGAAAAGAGAAGGGAATAAAATTTTTTAGGAAGTCATCATGATTTCCCCTGATATAAATGATTTTGGTGTTTTCTTTTTCGAGCATCCGAAGAATAGCTTTAATAAAACGGCTATGTTTTTTTTGCCATCGGATTCCTTTTTTTTGAATTTGCCATCCATCGATGATGTCTCCGTTCAGAATGAGTTGTTCACAGGAGATTTGTTTAAGGAACCTGGATACTTCTTTGGTTTTGGAATGTTTTGACCCCAGGTGTATATCAGAAAGGATCAATGTTTTTACTGTTTTTTGCATAAAATGCATCATATTAAACCAATACAAATGAACACTTTCAATGTTAAGGCCTTATTAATAAAGATTTACGTTTATGTAAAGTGTTTACTATAAAAAGAGCGCTTTGGAGGTATGGACGCTTGTTTATAATTTATTGAGGTAAAACAGGTTTATTTATTTATTTTTGGCGGGTTGTTGAGCCTTTGGCTGAATTAGAATACTTGATATACATACGGATGGAACAAATAATTAAGAATGATGGTTTTCCGGAAGACGGGGATTATAGCAGACTGGAACTTTTTAACCGTGAAAAGCATGAACGGCTGGAGGCTCTTTACCGGGGAGTGTTGAATGAGCTCGATGCGGAGCCGGAAAGAGAGGGCTTGGTGCAGACTCCTTCCAGAATGGCCAAATCAATGATGTTTCTGACCGAAGGATATGCCATGGATCCCGTGGAAATGCTTAAAAAAGCCATTTTTCAGGAGAGTTATCAACAGATGGTTTTGGTAAAAGACATTGAGGTTTACTCTTTATGTGAACATCATCTGATTCCTTTTTTTGGGAAGGCGCATGTGGCCTATATTCCTAATGGTCAGATTACCGGGTTGAGTAAAATTGCCCGGGTGGTAGATGCTTTTGCCCATCGTTTGCAGGTGCAGGAACGTTTGACAAATCAAATCCGCGATTGTATCAAGGAAGCCCTGAATCCTCTTGGCGTTGCTGTGGTCATAGAGGCTCAGCATTTGTGTATGATGATGAGGGGGGTTCAAAAACAAAATTCGATCACAACGACTTCGGCTTTTACCGGTGTGTTTATGAAGGATCCCCGTACAAGGGAAGAATTCATGCATCTGATTAAATAAATTCAAAGAAATCCCGTAAATGAAATCATACCGGGCGCAGTTCTGTTTCTGGGTATTTTTATTTTTCCTGTGGTCACTTTCTTCCTGTCGGTGGGGAGGAAGGGTTGAGCCTGCGCAATCTATGTTCATTGATGATATCTGGCAGTTTACTACCGGAGATGATATGGCTTATGCTGATCCGTATTATTATGATGATGGATGGAGCCCGATTTCTTCCGACAGATCGTGGGAACAGCAGGGATATCCCGATTATAACGGATTTGCCTGGTATCGCAAGACGATCCAGCTTCCCGAGTTTATCCGCAGAAAATCCGAATCCGGCGGGGGGCTTCTTTTATCGCTTGGGGTGATTCATGATGCGGATATGGTTTTTGTAAACGGGAAGAAAGTCGGGTCTTCAGGGGAGTTCCCTCCGGATTACAAAACGGGATCAGGAGACAGATTGTATCTGGTCCCTCATTCTTTTTGGAGATTTGGGGCTGAAAACACCATTGCTATCCGTGTGTACAATGATTCTGGCATTGGGGGCATCATAGCAGACAGTATAGATCTTCGTACGGTTACCCTGATTGATCAGATGAAGGTTTCAGGAAAAGTATACAATGATCTTGGTGTCTTTCCCAGGAATGATTCAGTCAAAGTAAATGTTTCCGTGATCAATCATTCTTCAAGGGTGGCTCGTGTCAATCTGGTCATTGAAGCGGAGACGGATGCCGGGCTTCCGGCTTATTCGGAGGTATGGCCTTTTACTCTGTACCCCGCCAAATCCATCCAGTATACCTATGCTCATCTCCCTGAAACCCCGGGTTTTTACAGGTATATGGTTTATCTGGAGAAAGACGGGATACGGGGTACTGTTCATCGTTTTATGGTGGGTTATGATCCTGAAAATATTCCTTCGGCACCGGATATTATTCCTGATTTATCTTCTTTTTGGGGGAAGGCTTTGCAGGATCTTTCTGCGGTAACTCCTGCCTATCGGGTTTCTTTACTTCCGGGTTTTTCTTCCCCGG
>JAQVSH010000157.1 GCA_028700615.1 Bacteroidales bacterium | reverse complement strand
CTTCGTAATGAGAATATTGATGTGATTAATTTTACAAATAATATTCAGCTCTTTATTTCCCGTGCTTTGAGCCCTGCTAAAATTACTTCTGTGAAGATTATTGAAGTGAAAAACGTGCGGAAGTATACCTGAAAGCCAGTGAGGTTTCCCTGGCTATTGGGAAAGGCGGTTTTAATATTAAGCTTGCAGGACAATTAACCGGCTATGAAATTGACGTTTATCGTGAAAGTGAAGGGGAAGAAGAAGACGATGTGAATCTTGATGAATTTTCTGATGAAATTGACGGTTGGATCATTGATGAGTTAAAAGCGATCGGGTGTGATACTGCAAGAAGCGTTCTAAACCTTTCGGTTGGAGATTTGGTAAAACGGACTGATCTTGAAGAAGAAACCATCAGGGAGGTCATGCGTATTCTGAGGGAAGAATTTGAATAAGCAACCCGTTTTTCTGCTGTTTACGATTTATTCTTTATCTTAGCAAGAATATTCTTTTGGGCTTGGATAACGAAAATTATCACATTGGATATTAAGGCAACAAAGATTTTATGACGGAACAAAAGGCGATCAGATTAAGTAAATTAGCGAGTGAATTTAACGTGGGAATTTCGACTATCGTTGATTTTCTCCGGAAGAAAGGTTTTGAGATTGATCCTAATCCCAATACAAAACTGGCTCCCGAAGAAGTTGCGCTCATTTCTAAAGAATATAGCAGCGATCTGGATGTGAAGAAAGCATCCGAACGCATAGACCTGCCCCATACTAAAAGGGAACAGGAGGAGGAAAAAATTGCTCAGGTCGAAATTTCTGAATCGGAAGAAGAGTTCAAACGGGAAGTCCTGATTAAGGACAATAATGCAACGAACAAGATGTCTTTTTTATCTGATTCCGTCAAAGTAGAACCTGAAATAAAAATCGTTGGAAATATTGATCTGAGTGCATTTTCAAGACCAAAGGTTTCGTCCAAACCTGTGGAGCCTGTATCTGCACCTGTGCAACAACCCGTCATGAAGCCCGAACCGGTCATCGAAAAAGTTCCGGATGAACCTGTCGCAGAAAAGAAAGAACCGCTCTCACCTGAGGCGGATCCCGAAATTTCTGTTGCAGAGGTTCCCGTTGCAGAGATTCCCGTTGCAAAGGAAATTCCTTTGGTCGCCTCAGCTCCTGTTGTTGAAAAGTCTGATGATAATGGCGAGAATAAATCTATAGAGAACCCGATGACAAAGCAGGAAGTCCTGGTCGAAAAAGAAGTAGAGAAAGGCCCTAAAATTGTGGGCCGTGTGAATTTGGAGGATTTTACCAGACCTAAAAAACCCTTTACCCGTCCTGATCGTAAAAGTCAGAATACCCCTCAGGAGAAAGTGATCCCCCAAGCAGTTACAGAAAAACCCGTTCCGAAGGCAACTTCCGAAATAATAACCCCGGTTGTGGAAGATCAGTCGGTTCCTTCCATTGAAAAGGAAATAGATTTTCTGAGTCTGCCGACTACCCGCCTTGCTTCTCCTGTAATTGTGGGGAGAATAGAGCTGAAGGATCCCAAAAAATCCTCCGGTAATGGGACGGTTGATGAAAATGATCGTAAAAAGAAAAGAAAGCGCATCCGGAAGGATAAAGTGGCTACTTCTGATAAATCCAATGCACCGGTCACCCCGGTTGCATCTCCTGATAAGAAAAAGGAAAAGGCCCCGGCTCCGGTGACTAGTGATGCTTCAAAAGCAAAGAAGAAGGTTAAAAAGCCGGTTCGTCAGGAAGTGAATGAAGAAGATGTTCAGAAACAGATCAAAGATACTTTAGCCAGATTAACACTAAAAGGCTCAAAATCAAAAACATCCAGACACCGCAGGGATAAGCGGGATGCTTTCTCCCAGAAATTACAGGAAGAAGAGGAACAGAATATGCTTGATCAGAAGATTCTGAAAGTCACAGAATTTGTTTCGGTCAATGAATTGGCATATCTGATGGGAGTTTCTGTCACGGATGTTATTTCTACCTGCATGAGCATGGGCCTTTTTGTTTCCATCAATCAGAGGTTGGATGCTGAAACCATGGTTTTGGTGGCAGACGAATTTAATTATGAAGTACAGTTTGTAACTGCAGATATACAGGAAGCCATTCAGGAAGAACCAGATGATCCTAAGAATCTCACATTCCGTCCTCCGGTAGTTGCCGTGATGGGACATGTCGATCATGGGAAAACGAAATTACTCGACTATATCCGGAAATCGAATGTTATCTCCGGTGAAGCCGGCGGAATTACGCAGCATATCGGGGCATACGGGGTCACTTTAAACGACGGCCGCCAGATCACTTTCCTTGATACTCCAGGTCACGAAGCTTTTACGGCCATGCGTGCAAGGGGTGCAAAAATCACGGACGTGGTTATTATTGTAGTGGCTGCAGATGATGGGGTAAAACAACAGACGATCGAAGCAATCAATCATGCATCGGCAGCTGGTGTTTCTATTGTTTTTGCGATCAATAAAATTGATAAACCGGAGGCAAACCCTGAAAAGGTCAAAGATGAACTGGCTCAGATGAATTATCTGGTCGAGGAATGGGGCGGAAAATATCAATCTCAGGAGGTCTCTGCCAAATCGGGTTTGAATGTAGACTTATTGCTTGAAAAGGTACTCCTTGAAGCCGAATTGCTTGAATTGAAAGCAGACCCGAAGAAGCGGGCTCACGGAACCATTATAGAATCTTCTTTGGATAAAGGAAGAGGGTATGTGGCTACCGTTCTGGTACAGGGAGGCACCCTGAATCAGGGGGATATCGTACTTGCCGGCAACTATACCGGAAGTGTAAAAGCCATGTACAATGAAAGAGGTCAGAAAGTGGATGCACGGGGACCTTCTTCTCCTGTATTGATTCTGGGTCTGGATGGAGCTCCTCAGGCAGGGGATCTCTTCCATGTAATGACAGATTTTAAAGAAGCAAGAGATATTGCCAACCGCCGTTCCCAGTTACAACGTGAACAGGGAATCAGAACCAAGAAACATATTACCCTGGATGAAATCGGGCGTCGTATTGCCATTGGAAATTTCCAGGAACTGAATTTGATCATCAAAGGGGATGTGGACGGATCTATTGAAGCTTTGTCCGATTCTCTGATTAAACTTTCCACCGGTGAAATTGAAGTGAATGTCATTCATAAAGCGGTCGGGGAAATTTCAGAATCTGATGTATTGCTTGCTGCCGCCTCTAATGCCATTATTGTTGGATTCCAGGTTCGTCCTTCGCTGAATGCGAGACGCCTGGCTGAAAGGGAACAGATTGATATTCGTCTCTATTCCATTATTTACAAGGCGATTGAAGAAATAAAAGCGGCTATGGAGGGCATGTTGTCTCCCGAAATAAAAGAAGAGATTGTGGCCACTCTGGAGATCAGGGATGTATTCAAAATTACCAGGGTCGGATCTGTTGCAGGTTGTTTTGTCCGGGAAGGAAAGATTACCAGAAATACAAAGGTGCGCCTGATCCGCGAAGGGATTGTGGTCTTTACCGGAGAACTGGCTTCACTGAAACGTTTCAAAGATGACGTAAAAGAAGTGGCTGCAGGGTATGAATGCGGACTGAATCTGCTTAATTATAATGATCTGGAACCCGGGGATACTATTGAAGGTTATCAGGAAGTAGAAGTCAGGAAAAAGCTTTAGATTACCGAAGTCTTTATTTGAAAGGCATAGCCTGAAAAAATCTGAAACAAAACCACTAAAAAGAGAAAAGCTGCAAACATTGTGTTTGCAGCTTTTCTCTTTCAATTATGCCGGAAAATCCGGAACTGTTCTCAGTGCTTAATTTTCTATTAACGCATCGTAATTTTGTGTCAATGGTTTTTTATTGACAAAATCATACAAGGCCAATTGCCTCAGGGTATAGAAATAGGTCCAGTAATTCTGTAATGCCGTGATATACCCTTGCCGTGCTTTATCTTTATCACCATCGGCAATGTTAAGGTCGGTAACCGATACTTTCCCGATCATATATCTTTGTTTGGTCACCTCATAACTTCTCATACCCACGGTGTCCGCTTTGGCGGCGATGTCTACCTGATCCGCCTGACTGTTAAACTGCATGACCTGCAAAAATACGTTCTGTTCAAATTCAATTTCAGACTGGCTGACCTGGGTCTCTACCACCTGACGGTTGGATTCCGCCATTTGGAGTCTTCCTCTTCCCAGACCCCAGTCGATAATAGGTACTGACAATTGAAGATTGACTCTTTGTTGCTCAATCGGATCAACATAAGCATCACTGAAGTTGTCAGCTCGTTGGGTTAAACCGAAAGATGCAGTAAGGGTTCCCCGGAAACCGACATCTCCTTTGGCCTGGGCAACCGTTCTTTGCGCTTCCAGCAACTGGGTTTTGTAACTCAGAATATCCGGATTGTTTTTCAGGGAAAGGTCCAACACCTCCTGATAATTCACCTGCAGGGGCGGAACATTTCCATCTACAATCAATTCGAAATCCACCCCTTCTTTATAATTGAGGAAGGAACGGAGTTGAAATTTTTTAGATTGGAGCTCATTTTTGGCCGTGTTGAGTTTTGTTTTGGCGTTCATCTGATTCAGCTCAATCTGTAACAGTTCGTTTTCCGCAATGGTCCCGATCTGATAGCGACCCTGAGAAAGCTGATAAATGGTGTCATTATTGGCAAAATTGGTCTGGCAAACCTGAAGATTCAACTGAGCCAGAGCCAACTGAAAAAAATACCTGACCGCCTGAATGTTGACAGATTCCATCTGGCTAATGTAATCGAGCTTGGCTTTCTCAAAATCCAGCGGTTTAATTTTTTTGTCCCAATACAGAGAGTTATAGGCAAAAAGAGGTTGCGTAATACCGATACTGATAGGAGTGGACACATATGAACTGCTGTTTTTTTCTCCGATCTGCTGGGTTTTTTCCAAGTCAGTTTTCAGATAAATTTTACCTCCGGTCAGACCGATATTCTGGGTGACATCAAATCCTCCGGCAATGCTCATACTTTGTCTTGGAACATACTTGTCTTTCCCGGTATTGGTATCTACCACTTTGTCATATGCCTTGGTAACCGTAGGCATGGCTTGACTGGTAAAGTTCAGGGAAGGCAGGTAATTGGCCTTAAAAGATCTGTTGCTCCAGTAACTGGAACGGAAACGGTGTTTGGCCAGAATGGCTGCAAGGGATTGTTCCCTTGCCAACTGCACTACCTGTTCAAGGGTCAGTTTTTTA
>JAQVSH010000156.1 GCA_028700615.1 Bacteroidales bacterium | reverse complement strand
CGGATGCTGCTGAAAGGATGATTAAACAAAGCCAATAGAGTACTTCTCTTCTCATGGTGATTTGTATAAATGTTCGTTATAATATCTGTCTATATATCATTATAGTACGAATCTACTATCCTGAGGTTTTTAATTAGGGCCTCAAACCCTTAATGACAATTCCGGAAATAACCCCCAAACGGTCTTCCCAGTCATGGAATTTATTTTCTACGATAAATCTCAGCACAGTACTTCTCAATGCACTGACAATCGTATAGGCCAACAGTTCTACGTCGTCTTTAAATTCAGGACTAAATTCTTTCTGTTCTATCCCCAGCTGAAGTATCTTGTGAACAGAAGAAACTTCTTTAGTATTAAATTTTTCAGCCAGCTTTTTTTCTATGGACAGACTATCGTTAGCCAATTCTCCGCGTACAATCCTATATAGATTGATTCTGCCTTTCATTTCTTTAAAAAATACCGAAAAATAACTCCGGAGTTTTTCTTCTGCTGAGACAAAGGCCTCGACAGCTTCCTGGGTTTTCCAGAAAACTTCTTCCATCTCAGAAACAACCACCGCATCAAAAAGTTCATCCTTACTTTTGTAATAACAATATAAGGTGCTTTTCCCTCTCCCCATGGCTCTTGCAATGTCTTCCATGGTAGTTTTTTGAAAACCATATTGTTGAAACAATTTTTGTGCTGCCTGAATGGCTTCTTCTCTTAACAAATCTTCTTTCGATTCTTTCATTTCTGGACTTGAAAACGATTTTTGTATTTGAGTGCAAATATATACTGTATATAGAAGATTATACACTATCTTGAAAAAAAATATGCAGATATTTCTGCTGAATTTTAACGGCTATATGCTCATCTCAACGGCCTGAGATCAGGAATCCTTGTTGAAACGGGAACTCTTTCTGCCGGTTTCGGATTTTTGTCTATATTTATTATAAATATGATAATAAATAAATCTGCCGGAAACTTTTTATCAGTGAGTTAAATCTTTCTGGATATGCGTAATGTGATGCTTTGTCTTGCAGGCCTGATTTTTTCAGTACACCCTGTTTTTTCTCAAAACACTTTTGACAATGTAAAAACCTGGAAAGCCCAAATCTTTTTGGACACCCGCTCAACACTTGGGGAAGGCGCTCTGTGGGATTATAAACATAAACGGCTTCTTTGGATTGATATTGAAAAATCCCTTCTGCATATTTATTCTCCCAAATCGGGTAAAAATGAAACGTATGAACTTGGATCAAAACCCGGAACTGTTGTTCCGGAAGCTTCAGGAGATCTGATTCTTGCATTGCAGGATGGGATATACCGCTTTAATCCTGAAACAAAAGAAGAAAAATTATTGGTGGAAAATCCTGAAAAAAAGACCACGGGAAATCGGTTTAACGATGGAAAGGTTGGCCCTGACGGGAGATTATGGGTAGGGACTACGGGACGTGCAGGCACTGCCGCTTTGTACAATTATGCAAACGAGACCCCGAGAATGAGAAAAAAGCTGCAAAATATTACCACCTCAAACGGAATAGTCTGGTCTTCTGACA
Source organism: Bacteroidales bacterium (assembly GCA_028700615.1). Taxonomy (GTDB): domain Bacteria; phylum Bacteroidota; class Bacteroidia; order Bacteroidales; family UBA4181; genus JAQVSH01. Next base: position 3,722 of record JAQVSH010000156.1, on the reverse strand, counting down.
AAAAGAAAATGTATTACGCCGACACTCCGACCCGGGAAATCAAAGTATTTGATTTTGATGCAAAAACAGGAGATATTGAATTTAAAAAAGTTGCGATTACAATTCCTGTTGAACTGGGCTCTCCTGATGGAATGGCGATTGATTCCGAGGGAATGATCTGGATTGCTCATTGGGGCGGGTACACAGTAGGGCGTTGGAATCCTGAAAATGGAAAATTATTGGGTCTGGTCGAGGTCCCTGCTTCTAATGTATCTTCCTGTGCATTTGGCGGGGATAAATTGGACGTTTTATATATTACCACCGCAGCCTCCGGTGCCCGTGAAGATCAGTTGCAGAAATTCCCTCACAGCGGGAGCGTTTTTTATGTAAAACCGGGGGTAAAAGGAGTGCCGACCTATTATTTTAAATAACCAGGATAAAAAAGCTGTCTCAAAAATAAATATGAGACAGCTCCATGATGATATCCGGCAATTAATTAATAACCAGGATTCTGATTTTCAGGACCGATTGCCGTATTTCTGATAATTTCAAGATAAGGAATCGGATATATCGTCCGATATTCCTGAAAATCAAATTGGCGATTTGTCGTACTACCACTGTTCTTAGGATATTCTTTATTCAGATACTCCTCAGCCATACCGGTACGAACCAGATCATACCAAAAAGAATATTCAGCCAGAAACTCATGGCGGCGCTCCATAGTCAAAGCTACTTTCCAGGATGCTGCTGTATACGATGCGTAATGTGCATTGTTTTCGTAGAAAGTTTTTGCATCGGGAACAACTACAGGTGCTGCATTAAGAGGAATGGGTTCATTCGGATATGAGGGTTGAAGGGATACTTCCTGATTACCCCAAGCTCGGTCCCGGATCTCATTAATGTAATCCCATCCGGTTTTTCCCCTTTCATCGGTGGCAGATTCACCAACCGTTTCAAACATACATTCAGCATAGTTTAACAGAACGGCGGCATAACGCATCCAAACCGCCGATTGAGAATAATACACTTTGTTATTCGAACCGGTCTTTCTTTTCCATTGTTTCAGGCAGGTATTGTTAGGCATCGCTTCTGAGGTGATGGTCAGATCGTTGGTCAGAGTTTCACCGGTATAGGGATTTGTTTCACCACGGGCCACTACAGAGTATGCTTTCCGTTTATCTCCAGATTCAAACGATTGTACATATTCATCAGAAATGAACAAGGCACCCCAACCTCCTCCAACCTGAGGATTGGCCGTCAGATAACTGACAAACCATACCGCATCGGTTTTACCGGTTGCGCCCCAGCTCATGTCTTCAAAATCAGGAAAAGCAACCTCCCAGACACTTTCTTTACTCCACCAGTGGTTTTCGGTATGAATTGTACCATAGCATTTTTCCAGTTCATAAGTTCCACTGGCAATAATCTCATTTAGCAGGGCCTTTGCCGAAATAAAATCTTTCAGATACAAGTACGCCTGAGCCATATAAGCTTTTGCCATTCCTTTGGTAATCCGGCCGTATTCTCCTTTCCATGGTGTCCATGCAAGTACGTTTGCTGCATATTCAAAATCGGCGATGACAAAATTCCAGGTTTCTTCTACTGTTTCTGCCCGGCCTTTGTTAGGAGAAGTTGAATAGGTCTCTCCTTCCATCAACATAGGTACCCGACCAAAATTTTGAGCAAGATAAAAGTAAAAGAAAGCACGGATAGCACGGGCTTCTGCCATAATAATATCTTTAGTAGCCTGACCGTTGGCGAATACAGAAGGGTCTGTATCCGCTAGGTTCTTGATGAAACGGTTGGCGCGGTCTACCCCTTTGTAACAATTCAGCCATCCGATTTCAAACATGTCCTTGTCTGCTTTCCAGGCGTGGCGGGTAAATTCATTGTCCCAACCATTGGCCTGACAATCCAGAGCAGGATAATTGGAAAAAGCCATCTGGGGTTTAAAATTCCAGTTTTGTTGGATGTCATTCCCATTTTTATCGGGATACAACATATCATATACCCCGTTTAGTCCCTGGAGGATGTATTCTTCAGAAGAAAACATCACTTTGGGTTCAACAATGTCATATCGGTCTACTGATAAATAGTCTTTGCTGCAGGATGTCACAACCACTATTGACAGAGCCAGTATAATGTATAAAGAAACTCTTTTCATAATTATTTTTTTATAGGTCAAACATTCTAGAATCCAAAATTAATTCCAAAGGTGTAAACTCTTGGAAAAGGATAGCGTCCACCGTCAAATCCGGTTTGCATTACATTGTTCGAACCCACTTCAGGATCTCCGACATCATATTTAGAAATAGTCAAAAGATTCTCCACGCTGACGAATACGCGGGCAGATTCCATTCTGAGTGATGAAAGCAATTGTTTCGGGAGGGTGTAACCCACCTGAAGATTCTGAATTTTCAGGAAATCCCCATTACGAATGAACGCGTCAGATACCTGACCATTGTGGTTCGGATCGGCTTTGGTTACACGGGGATAGATATCGGATTTATGGGTATCAGTATATGCATTGACTGCATAGTCAGCCAATACGTTTTGTAAACCCGAACCGGTCGGATCCATCATGGAAATCAGATTTCTGTAGGAATAAGAAAGGATGTCTTGTCCGGTTACCCCATAGAGGTATAGATTAAAGTCAAAGTTTTTCCAACCCAATGTCAAATTTAATCCATACGTCAGGTCCGGATATCCGTTGCCAAGAATTTCACGATCTGCATCACTGACCCATCCGTTGCCATCCAGATCCTTGAATTTACGGTCACCCGGTTTGGCGGATGCCTGATAAGCAGTACCTCCGGCAGCAATGGCCGATGCGTTCAAAGCATCAATTTCGCTCTGAGACTGGAAAATCCCGTCAGCACGCCATCCGAAATAAGAACCCACAGGATTGCCGTTTCTGGTCAGGGAGTAATTACTCCACCACGAACCAGCGGCAACTCCATTGCTTGCATAAATGTCGGGTCCTACGTCTACCGCTTCATTCTTAACAATGGTCCCGTTGGCTTTTAATCCCAAATTCCAATCTCCCCATCTCTTCTGGTAACCGAGTTGAAATTCAAATCCGGAGTTACGGATGTGACCGGCATTGGTATAAATCTGGGTGAATCCGGTGGAAGGACGAAGTCCTTTGTATAGTAGCAACTCCTTTGCATCCCTGCGGAAATAATCCACGGTCAGGGACAGGGCATTAGCAATAAATCCCATATCTATCCCAATATTGATCTGTTCATTGGTTTCCCATTGCAGATTGGTGTCAATTTCATTGACCTGAGCAAGCCCTCCCCCGGTTGTAAAAGTTTGGGTAACAGGATTATAAAAATAAAAGGCAATTCTATTGGAGGAAACCTGATCTACAGAGAGATTAGTGGTATTTCCTGCATTACCTGTCTGACCCCATCCTGCTCTTAATTTTAGATTACTAAAGATATTCTGATCCTTCATAAACTCTTCTTCGGAAATTCTCCAGGCGGCAGCCAAAGAGGGGAAAGTACCATACACATTGCCCGCTCCAAAATTGGAAGAGCCATCGCGACGGATCGTGGCGGTCAATGAATAGCGGTCGGCATAGGAATAGAGAATACGACCAAAGAAAGACTGTTGACGGTTATCCGCTCCAAAACCGCCACTTCCAGTTTGGGTTGCTGTATTGCTGGTCAACTCTACTCTTCGGATAGAAGGCACGGGAAATTCGCTGGCGTTGGCGCTGGCGGTTCTGCTAAAGCCTT
>JAQVSH010000155.1 GCA_028700615.1 Bacteroidales bacterium | reverse complement strand
ACTTCAATTTTTGCCCGGGAGTTTTTCTTTAAAATCAACTCTGTTAAACGACTAATTTTTGAATATGAGTTTTCAATAAATGTTTGTCCTCCGAATCCCGGATTGACAGTCATAATTAAAACTAAATCAAGATCAGAAATAATTTCCTCCAATACCCCGACAGGAGTATGGGGATTGAGCGCTACTCCGCATTGCATGCCGCACTGTTGAATTTGTTGCAGCGTTCTGTGCAAATGAACACAGGCTTCATAATGAACTGTCAGAAGGTCTGCTCCGGATTCTTTAAAACGTTGTATGTAGCGGCCGGGGTCGGCAATCATCAAATGCACATCCATGGGTTTTGCTGCTTTATCCCGGATGCTTTGCAGTACAGGAAATCCAAAGGTGATATTAGGTACAAACATTCCGTCCATAATATCGCAATGAATCATATCCGCCTGACTGGAGTTAATCATCCCGATTGTGTCTTGTAGATGCCCAAAATCGGAATTGAGCAGAGAAACTGAAATTTGATGCATATTAGAGGTAATGTCTGAGTTTTTTAGTCATCTTGTTGGTTTTTAGACGTTTGATCGCCTTGTCTTTGACTTGTCTTACTCTTTCCTGGGTTAAGCCGAAGGTCTCACCGATTTCCGATAAGGTAAAGGGTTGTGAATCCCCAAGCCCGTAATACATTTTCAGAATGGTGGCTTCCCTCTGGGACAACACCGAGAGAGTGGATTCTATGTCAAGTCGCAGAGATTCTACCAGAAGTCCGATATCGGGATTTGGTGTGTCTGAACTGGCCATGACATCATACATGTTGTTGTCTTCATCCTGTATCAGAGGAGCATCCAGTGAAATATGCCGTCCCGAGGATCTTACCATTCCTCTGAGAGCAGAAGGATCCATTTCCATGATTTCCGCTAACTCTTCAGCCGTAGGTTCTCTTTCAAGTTGCTGTTCAAGAGAAGCGTGCGCTTTGTTGGCCTTGTTGATCGATCCGATTTTATTCATCGGAAGTCTCACAATACGAGCTTGCTCAGAAATTGCTTGCATGATGGACTGACGAATCCACCAAACCGCATATGAAATAAATTTAAATCCTCTTGTTTCATCAAATCGTTGTGCCGCCTTAATCAGACCGACATTTCCTTCATTGATCAAATCGGCCAGTCCCATTCCCTGATTTTGATATTGTTTTGCAACAGAGACCACGAAACGAAGATTGGCATTTACAAGCTTTTTCAGTGCCTGCTTATCACCACCCCGGATTTGTTTCGCCAGTTCGACTTCCTCCTCTGCATTGATCAGCTCAATCCGACTGATATCATGAAGATATTTGTCCAGAGAAGAGTCGTTTCGGTTAGTGACTTGTTTTGTAATCTTGATTTGCCTCATATTAATCGATTTGAACTAATTTTTTAAAAAAATACTTTTTGTTATCAGGTTCCATTTTTCGATTCGATTTTTGAATATATAAAAAACAACAGAATATTTTGCAAATTGTTTAAATATAATTTATCATTGCGTCAAATTCTATCAAAAGGGGTGTTGCCTTTTCCGGTTTGCCCTTCATTTATTCTCTCAAAATCCTTTTATTCTACTATTCCATTTTTTATTATGTATGATATTCAAGCATTGAATAATATGCTTCTTCCCGAATTGAGGGAAATCGCCAAGGTATTGAAAATTAAGAGAGTCGAAGCACTCAAAAAACAGGATCTCATATACCGGATTCTTGATGAACAGGCTGTGGAAGAAGCTTCAAAAACTCCGCAAAAGACTGAACGTCAAGACTACAGCCAAAGAAACAAGCGTGGCCGAAAACCGGGAAGACCCAAATCCGAACAGGTTGCTGAAAAAGTTTCTGAAACCGTACAAAAGACAGAAGAAAAAAAAGAAGATCCAACAAAATTTGAAAAAAATATAGAAAATCAACCTTCACCGGATCCCGCGAAGCCTTTTGTAAATGACAGAAACGCACGGATTCCGGGGAAAAGGCCTCAGCGGTATGATAAGAAAAAACGTGAAAGAATTCCTTTAAAACCGACTCCTGTTCAGGTTGTTCCATCTGATTTAGAAGAGCCATTGCTCAATGCGGATGGGTTTTCTGATGAAGATCCGCTTGTGATTCCTGATTCTGCTTCAGTTATTGACGCTGAAATTTCGGATATTCCTTCTGCTACTTCTCCCGAGCTTCTGGAAATCATTCCGGACGAGTCTGTTTCCGGACAGAATTTGCCCGAACCTACAGTGGTTGAGAGGGATCGAAACAATTTCAGAAAGAAGACCAAAAATCCGAATCAAAATATAGGACAGAATTCATATCCGAATTCCGGTTCTTCAACAGCCAATGCGGTTTCTAATTCTAATAATATTAATCAGGCTCAGGCCAGACCTTCGGCTGCGGTTTCTTCCGAATATGTTCAGCCGGCTCAGGAAAAAAAATACGATAAGGCCTATGATTTTGAAGGCATTGTTTCAAGTTCCGGAGTCTTGGAAATCACTACCGAAGGCTATGGATTTCTGCGTTCTTCCGATTATAATTATTTGCCTTCTCCCGATGATATTTATGTTTCTGTTTCTCAGATCAAGTTGTTTGGACTGAAAACAGGAGACTCTGTTACAGGTTCTATAAGGCCTCCGAAAGAAGGAGAAAAATATTTCCCCCTGGTTAAAGTAGAAGAAATTAACGGCCGTTCTCCCGAGTATATCAGAGACAGGGTTCCGTTTGATTTTCTTACTCCCTTATTTCCTGATGAAAAATTTACCCTGGTTCGAAAAGGGGATCAGAATATGTCCTGCCGGATTGTAGATATGTTTGCACCGATTGGAAAAGGACAGCGCGGATTGATAGTGGCTCAGCCCAAAACTGGTAAAACGGTTTTACTTAAAGATATAGCCAATGCCATTGCGGCCAATCATCCTGAAGTTTACCTGATCATCCTTCTGATTGACGAACGTCCTGAAGAAGTGACCGATATGGCCCGCAGTGTGAGGGGAGAAGTTGTGGCTTCAACTTTTGATGAGCCGGCTGACCGTCATGTCCGGGTAGCCAATATTGTACTGGAAAAAGCAAAACGTCTGGTGGAATGTGGACACGATGTGGTGATCCTTCTTGATTCCATAACCCGTCTTGCAAGGGCTTTTAATACGATTGCCCCGGCTTCAGGAAAAGTTCTTTCCGGAGGAGTGGATGCCAATGCACTACATAAACCTAAACGCTTTTTTGGTGCGGCCAGAAATATCGAAAATGGAGGATCACTGACCATTCTGGCTACAGCCCTGACAGAGACCGGTTCCAAGATGGATGATGTTATTTTTGAGGAATTTAAGGGTACCGGCAATATGGAGTTGCAATTAGACAGAAAGCTTTCCAACCGCCGAATCTTCCCTTCTGTCGACATCACGGCTTCCAGCACCCGGAGAGACGATTTGCTGCTTGACAGAGAAACGCTTGGAAGAATCTGGGTACTCAGAAATTACCTTGCGGATATGAATTCTCTGGAAGCTATGGAATTTATGAAAGATCGTTTATCTAAAACCTATAGTAACGAAGAGTTTCTTATATCGATGAACGATTAGTTTTAACCCTACTGCAATGGGGAAACCAGTGGTAAATTATGTTTTTGGGCATAATTTGCCACTGGTTTTTGTGTTTAAAAACATAGATTTATCCTATCTTTGCGCTTAAACGAAAAAATACCCAAAAATATTTATGAACATGGCTAAAGAAAAAAAATTTATTACTTGTGATGGCAATTATGCCGCAGCTCATATTGCATACTGGTTTAGTGAAGCTACGGCTATTTATCCTATCACACCTTCCTCAACAATGGCGGAGTATGTGGATGAATGGGCTTCTAAGGGGAAGAAAAATATGTTTGGAGAAAAACTTGTGGTTAATGAACTGCAATCTGAAGGAGGTGCCGCCGGTGCGGTTCACGGATCTCTTCAGGCTGGGGTTCTCACCACAACATTTACGGCATCTCAGGGTTTATTGCTGATGATTCCGAATATGTACAAAATTGCCGGAGAATTATTACCTGCTGTTTTTCACGTATCGGCCCGTGCCTTGGCATCTCATGCTTTGTCAATTTTTGGAGATCATCAGGACGTGATGGCTTGCCGTCAAACCGGCTTTGCCATGCTTGCAACCGGCAGCGTACAGGAAGTAATGGATTTGGCAGGAGTGGCCCATCTGACCGCCCTTAAATCCAGAGTGCCTTTTTTACATTTTTTTGATGGTTTTAGAACGTCTCACGAAATTCAAAAGATTGAAATGATTGACCTGGATGCATTGGCTGCCCTGGTAGATCAGAAAGATTTGAAAGCATTTCGTGAACGCGCTTTGAATCCGGAACATCCCGTGACCAAAGGTACTGCCCAGAATCCTGATATATACTTCCAGGCAAGGGAAGCCTCCAATTCATATTATGATCAAATCCCTGATATGGTAGAAGAAACCATGCAGGAAATTTCAAAAATCACAGGACGTGAATATCATCCTTTCACCTATTACGGCGCACCTGATGCAGACCGTGTAGTGGTAGCCATGGGTTCTTTGACTTCAGTTCTACAGGAAGTTGTTGATTATCTGAATGCCAAAGGTGAAAAAGTAGGTGTCATTTCAGTCCACTTATACAGACCTTTCTCTGCTAAATATTTCCTGAAGGTACTTCCAAAATCAGTCCGCCGGATTGCTGTTTTAGAAAAAACAAAAGAGCCCGGTGCTCCCGGTGAACCTCTGTATCTGGATGTTAAGCAGATTTTTTACGGGGTTGCCGATGCTCCGGTGATTGTTGGAGGTCGTGCCGGATTAAGTTCCAAGGAAACCACTCCTGCTAGTATGATTTCTGTTTACAATAATCTCAAACAGAATGAACCTAAAGATCATTTCACGGTAGGGATTGTAGATGATGTGACTTTTCTTTCATTGCCCATGCTGCCCGAAATTAATGTAAATCCTTCAGGTACATTCCAGGCAAAATTTTACGGAATTGGTGGAGACGGAACGGTTGGTGCCAATAAAAATTCCATTAAAATTATCGGGGAAAATACGGATAAATATTGTCAGGCTTACTTTGCATATGATTCCAAAAAGACCGGCGGGATTACCGTTTCGCACCTGCGTTTCGGTGATACACCTATTCGTTCTCCTTATTTGGTTTCAACTCCTGATTTTGTAGCTTGTCACGTTCCTGCTTATCTCGAACAGTACGATTTACTGAAAGGTTTGAGTAAGGGCGGATCCTTCCTTTTGAACAGTTTCTGGGATATCGAAACCACCAAGGAGAAACT
>JAQVSH010000154.1 GCA_028700615.1 Bacteroidales bacterium | reverse complement strand
TTGGCCTTTCCGCTCAAAATGAAAAAAAATACCTGGAAGTATTTGATATTGCCTATAGTAAATTGTTGTTATACAATCTTGATAGTATTTTGATGGATTCAAAAACCAAAGCATCTATAATAATACCCATTGAGAAAGGATCTTATGATAATGGAGGATTAACCATAAAATTAAGAACTATCAATGATTCCATATGGATAGGATCCGGATTGTATTTCAATGGTAATTTCTCCTTTTTTAAGAAGGGGGTCCGGGGAAAAGAAATAATTCCCTATTTTGTAGATGATCCCAGGCTATCCGCCGCTGAACGCATGATGAGAGAAGCAAACACCTTCAGATTAGCTCCAGACAAATCGCTTTTAATAAGAAGTTCTGCAGATGCGGGCTTGATTGAAGTATACGCTATCAAAGGAGATTCTCTGGAACAAAAATTCAGTCACAAATACTATAAAACGGTACTAAAAATTCAAAACAATGGGACAAGCAAACTTACCAATGAATCCCGTTATGGATATATTGATGTATGCCTTTCCAAAGAAAGAGCCTTTGGATTATACTGTGGAAATCATATAAATGATCAAAATTCTTATCAAAGTCAACAAATTCACGAATATGATCTTGAAGGTAATCTATTGAATGTTTTGATATTAGATACTCCAATTTGTGCAATGGATATTTCTCCGGATGGAAAGACAATTTACGCACTTGATGCCGAGGGAGAAAGAAAATTAATTGCATTTGACTTATTAAAAAAGTAAGCATAAAAATTCCCTTCTTATTCAACGTTAAAAAAATGAAATTAGTTTGATTTTATAAAAGCATTTTATATTTTTATGCGATAAGTACCTTTTACCTGTTTGGGGTAGTGTGTAACATTGAAGTTGAAAGGTTGAAGGGATTTTGGCATTGACTGTAATAAATCATAATAAGTCTTCACGCTTCAAAAAACCCCGCTATATGATGTCTCCAGGAAAGATTTTTGTATTTATGATGACCGGGCTGGCTTTGTTTTCCTGTAAGCAGGCTCCGGCTCCCGAGGAGGGAACTATTGAAACCACGTTGCCCGAAAAGGTGGCGGAGATTCAGACGATAACGTTGCGTGAGTCTGATTTTCAGCATGAGATTCTGAGCAACGGGAAGTTAAAGGCCGGGCGGAGTGTTGATCTTTCGTTTAAGAGTGCAGAGGTAATTGCTCAGATATCCGTGAAGAACGGCGACCGGGTGGAAGCCGGACAGGTACTGGCGGAGCTGGAGCGTTTCAAGCTGGAGAATAACCTGACAGAAGCCAGCATGAAGGTGGAAGAAGCCCATCTGTTATTTCAGGATAAACTGTTCGGTATGGGATATCATAATCCCTTGCAGGATTCCGCAACCATTCCCCAAAACAAAATGCGGATTGCGGTGATTCAAAGCGGCTATGAGAACGCAATCATTGCCAGAGATCTGGCCAGGTATGAGTTAGAAAATTCCGTGTTAAAGACTCCTTTTGCAGGAACAGTATCGGGTTTGTTTGATAAACAGTATAATATAGCCAAAGCCGGGGAAACCTTTTGTACCATTTTGGATTACAGCCATCTGGAAGTGGATTTTTCAATTTTGGAAAGCGAGCTGGGCCTGGTGAAGGCCGGAGATCAGATGTCGGTGGCTCCTTTTGCCTTTCCGGAGAGAAAAGCGACAGGCCGGGTTACGGAGATCAACCCTGTAGTGGACGACAACGGCATGGTACAGATCAGGGCGGAAATTCCCTATCGTCCTGATTTATACGAGGGCATGAATGTTAAAGTGAGTGTACTCAGGTCTCCGGGGATGAAATTGGTAGTCCCCAAATCAGCCGTGGTAGTGCGTACTTGACGTCAGGTTGTGTTCACGCTTGTGGACGGAAAAGCATTCTGGAATTATGTCACCACAGGGCTTGAAAATGCTACCGAATATACGATTGAGGAAGGATTAAAGCCCGGCGATCAGGTTATTGTAAGCGGAAATATTAACCTGGCCCATGAATCTCCGGTCATTGTAAAAGAATAGCCATGATCCGATTTCTTTTGCAGCGGCCGGTCGCCGTATTCATGTCATTTCTGGCAGTGTTTATTATCGGAGCGGTGACCTATTTTACCCTCCCGGTTTCTTTATTGCCCGATATTCCTATTCCAGAGATCACCGTGCAGGTTTCCGGTGAAGGTCAGTCTGCAAGGGAACTGGAGAACACGCAGGTGCAGCCGTTGATGCGGCAATTGATGCAGGTGGGAAGGCTGAGGGGTTTACACAGTGAAACCCGGGACGGCTCGGCATTGATCCGCATGTCCTTTGAATATGGGGTTCAAACCGATCTGGCCTTTATTGAGGTGAACGAGAAGATTGATGCAGCCATGAATCTTCTCTCCCGCGAAACGGACAGACCCCGGGTTGTGAAAGCCAGCGCCAATGATATTCCCGTATTGTATCTGAACCTGACGCTAAAAACGGATTCCGCATTGAATACCGCGGTAGATACGAAATTTCTGGATCTCTGTGAATTTGCCGAAACGGTCATCAAACGCCAGATTGAGCAACTGCCGGAGGTGGCGATGGTAGATATCACCGGACTGATGAAAAAAGAGATCCGGATCATTACCGACCCGGTCAAGTTGGAAAGTATAGGCATTACACTGAATGACCTGGAAACCAGTCTGAAAGCCAACCATGTAGACTTGGGAAGTATGATGGTAAGGGACGGATATTATGAATACAATATCAAATTTCCCACCCTGCTCCGTACAGCAGAGGATATTGAAAATATTTATATACACCAGGGAGATCATATTTTTCAGCTGAAAGATCTGGCTAAAGTAGAAATTGCCGCACAAACCGATCAGGGACTGGCTCTGAGTGAAGGCAAACGGGCGATTACGCTGGCCGTGATTAAACAGGCTGATGAGAATATGTCCCGTCTGAAAAAGACTCTGGCAGAAACTATTGCTTCTTTTGAAACGAGGTATCCCGACGTGGAGTTTTCCACTACCCGCAATCAGACTGAGTTGCTGGATTATACCATGTCCAATCTTCAGCAGAATCTTTCGATGGGATTATTGTTTATCCTGATCGTGGCGGTATTGTTTCTGGGAGATATAAAATCTCCGGTAATCATCGGGTTGAGTCTGATCGTGGCTATTGTTACGGCTTTCTTATTTTTCTACCTGTTTGATATGTCTCTGAATATTATTTCTCTGGCAGGTTTGGCTTTGGCTTCGGGAATGATGATTGACAGCGCCATTGTGGTTACGGAAAATATCACCCAGTACCGGGAAAAAGGATATGATCTGGAAGAAGCCTGTGTCATTGGAACGAATGAAGTAATTTCCCCGATGTTGAGCTCTTCCCTGACCACTATCGCCGTCTTTGTCCCTTTGATTTTTATGAGCGGAATTGCAGGGGCTATATTCTATGATCAGGCTTTTGCGGTGACGGTGGGACTGTTTACCTCCTATTGTACCGGAATATTTTTGTTACCGGTGCTCTACAAATTGGTCTATGGCCGAAAACATTCCGGGAAATCAGCGGTACAACCTATCAAGGTTCGATCTTCAAAGAGTTTTATCTACGTGGTGTATAATGCGGGATATCATTTTACCTTTCGTCATAAATGGTTGCATATTATCGGAATGACCCTTTCCATTCCCCTCTGTGTTTATTTATTTCAATGGATAGATAAGGAAAGGATGCCCCATATCGATTATCAGGAAACCGTGGTAAAGATTGACTGGAATGAAAACATTCATGTGGGAGAAAATCATGCCCGGATTGTTGCCATGCTTCAGGATTTGAATCTGAAAGAAGTTCAACACGATGCCTATGTAGGCCAACAGCAATTTTTGCTCAACAGCGGAGATATTTTATCAGGGTCCGAATCTATCCTGTTTTTCAAAACATCTACGACCAAAACCCTAACCTTTCTGCAAGAGAGCATTAATCAATGGATCGGGAAATATTACCCTTTGGCGGTACTGGCCTTTTCTCCCCCGGAAACTGTTTTTGAAAAGATCTTTAATACCGGAGAGTCTAAGCTGGTGGCAGAACTGTATACCAACAGTTCCGACAAAATCATTCCTTCTGATGTATTGCGTCGTCTGCAAAAGGAGATGGCAGAAGCTGCGGGGATGACCCCGCAGGGTATTTCTTTTGAGGATCAGCTTAATCTGAACATTGACCGGGAAAGGCTGCTTTTGTACGGAATCTCGTTCAGTGAGGTGCAAAGAGCTCTGAAAGCTGCTTTCCATAAAAATGAAGTGGCCACCCTGCGCTCCTATCAGCAACAAATGCCGATTTCCATGGTGCACGAGGACCTGCCGATCGAAACGATTCTGCGTAAGACTTTTATTAATACCGAGCCCGATAAGGACGGAAAAGTCTATGCTATTCCTCTGGCTTTGCTGATGAAAAGTTCTTTTTCGGAGGAATTAAAGATCATTACCGGAGGCATCAACGGAGAGTTTATATCCTTTGCTTTCCCGGAGGTAGATAATATTCCGGAAGTTATGCCGAAGATCCGGGAGATTGTTTCCCGGGAGAATGATCAATGGGCCCTTGATTTTTCGGGAAGTTATTTCTCAAATCAGAAGATGATTAAAGAAATCATCATTATTCTTTTTATTTCCATCCTGCTGATGTATTTCATTCTGACTGCACAGTTTGAAAGCTTTTTGCAACCCCTGATTGTGCTGGCCGAAATTCCCATAGATCTCGCGGCAGCCATTATTTTACTAAAGATCTGCGGACATACCCTGAACCTGATGTCGGCAATCGGAATGGTGGTCGTGTGCGGAATCATTATCAATGATTCCATTCTGAAACTGGATGTTATGAATGAGCTGAGAAAAGCCGGATATCCATTGAAAGAAGCAATTCACGAGGCCGGGCTGCGTCGTTTGCGTCCGATCATTATGACCTCTTTAACCACTGTGTTTGCCATGGTTCCCCTGTTGTTTACCAAAGACATCGGATCGACTTTGCAGCAGCCGCTTTCTCTTGCAATTATTGGGTCTATGGCCATTGGAACCTGGGTCAGTTTGTTCATTATTCCTCTGTTTTACTGGTTAATTTACCGCAAGCACGACCAAACTCCTGCTGAATCTTGAAAAAAATTTCTCCCATATCTCCCTTTTCAGTACTGGTGAGTTTTCTGTGTTTGTCACTGGTAGGACTGGCTTTGATTTCCTCCCTGCCGGTGAAACTGGTCCCTTCCAGAACTTTGCCAAGCCTTTCTGTGCAATTTACTATGCAGGGAGCCAGTTCGCGGGTTGTAGAGATGGA
>JAQVSH010000153.1 GCA_028700615.1 Bacteroidales bacterium | reverse complement strand
GCCTGCAATTGCAGTATCTGCCTTACGTTTTCTTCCGTAAGCGGATGGAACATGATTATTTCATCGATCCGGTTAAGGAATTCGGGGCGTAACGTTTTCTTAAGCAAGTCAAGGACTTCTCTTCTGGTTTTCTCGAAAGCTTCCTGTCCGGTACCAAGTAACTCCATGTTTTCCTGTATAATGGAAGATCCTGTATTTGATGTCATTATAAGGATAGTGTTCTTGAAATCGGCTACACGGCCTTTATTATCGGTCAGACGGCCGTCGTCAAGCACCTGCAGCAGGATGTTGAACACATCGGGATGGGCCTTTTCTATCTCGTCCAGCAGGATGACCGAATAAGGTTTTCTCCTGACAGCTTCTGTGAGCTGTCCTCCCTCGTCGTAACCCACGTATCCCGGAGGCGCACCTACCAGACGGCTTACCGAGTGACGTTCCTGATACTCGCTCATATCAATTCGGGTTATCAGGTTCTCGTCATCAAACAGGAATTCAGCCAGTGCCCTGGCCAGTTCGGTCTTTCCCACACCGGTCGTTCCAAGGAACAGGAACGAACCTATGGGTTTTCTCTCGTCCTGCAGGCCGGCACGGCTTCTGCGCACGGCATCGGACACTGCCTCTATGGCCTCGTCCTGACCTATCACGCGCTTGTGCAGCTCTTCTTCAAGGTGAAGCAACTTGTCTCTTTCTGCTGTAAGCATTCTCTGTACCGGAATACCGGTCCACCGGGCCACTACCTCGGCAATATCTTCTTCGGTTACCTCCTCGTTAATAAGAGATTGCGGGAATGATTCCTTACGCTTTTTTAACCGTTCAATCTCATTTTGCAGCTCGCCCATTTTACCGTAGCGGATTTCGGCCACCCGACCGTAATCACCCCGTCGTTCGGCTTCGGCAGCTGCCACACGCAGTTCTTCCATAAGGCTCTTTTTCTTCTGGATCTCCTCAAGAACGCCTTTTTCCTCCTGCCATTTGGCACGTTGAATATCCCGCTGGGCAGAAAGTTCTTCAATGGATTTTGAAAGCGAGTCAAGCTTTTCTTTGTCTTTTTCTCTTTTTATTGCCTCACGTTCGATTTCCAGCTGGCGGACTTTCCTGTCCAGTTCGTCAATACTCTCCGGTACCGAGTTCATTTCCAGCCGCAGACGGGCAGCTGCTTCGTCCACCAGGTCTATGGCCTTGTCGGGCAGGAAACGGGAGGTTATATAGCGGTGCGAAAGCTGCACAGCCGCAATAAGCGCATCGTCCTTAATCTGGACCTTGTGGTGCTGTTCGTAACGTTCCTTAAGACCCCGGAGAATGGATATAGCCTCGGCCGGTAACGGTTCGTCTACCATTACCATCTGGAAACGTCTTTCAAGGGCTTTGTCCTGTTCAAAATATTTCTGGTATTCGCCCAGCGTGGTGGATCCCACGGCACGTAATTCACCCCTGGCCAGCGCCGGTTTAAGGATGTTGGCCGCATCCATGGCCCCTTCGCTTTTACCCGCCCCAACCAGTGTATGTATCTCATCTATGAAGAGGACAATCTCGCCCTCACTGGAAATGACTTCCTGTACCACGCCCTTGAGCCGTTCTTCGAATTCCCCTTTGTATTTGGCTCCGGCAATAAGGGCTCCCATGTCCAGCGAATAAATTTGCTTGCTTTTGAGCGTATCGGGGACATCACCGGCTACAATACGCTGGGCAATGCCTTCTGCAATGGCCGTTTTTCCCACTCCCGGTTCACCCACCAGAATGGGATTATTTTTTGTACGTCTACTCAGGATCTGGAGCACACGACGGATCTCCTCGTCACGTCCGATAACAGGATCGAGTTTGCCTTTACGGGCCTGATCGTTAAGGTTCACTGCGTATTTGTTGAGAGCATCGAAAGTCTGACCATCTGTTTCCGAATTTATGCTGCGACCCTGACGAAGTCCTTCGATGGCTTTTTTTAGTGTATTCTCATCCAGACCCTGTGATTTAAGCAGGCGTGCCACTTCGTCACGACCCGAAAGCAACCCGGCAAGTATATGTTCCACGGTAATAAACTGGTCTCCCATTTTGGAGGCTACACTTCTTGCCCGCTGGATGGCTTCCTGGGCGTCGCGCGAAAGATACGTCTCGGAAGCTCCCTGCTGTTTGGTATATGCCGCCAGTACAGATGCAAGTCCGTTCTCCAGACTTTCGGGATTTACACCTGTTTTTTGCAGTAAAAACACGCCCACCCCTTCTTTGTCCGACAAAACGGCCTGCAGGATATGCCCGGTCTCAACCACCTGATTGGAACCGGCCTGCGCCTTTTGAACTGCTACCTGGAGCAGTTCCTGCGCCTGAATGGTAAATTTTTGTTCGTTCATAGCACTTATTATTGCTCAAACCCCGTTCCAGATGCATTTTTCTGCCAAATTGTCATTAGCCCGAAAAAAGCTTTTTCATCTATTTTACTTACATTTGTAAAATGAATGCTTTACTGGAAGACGGCCGCCTGCTCCCCTTGGTTGAAGACTTCTATACCATCCAGGGAGAAGGCTTTCATGCCGGAAAACCCGCCTATTTCATACGGCTGGGAGGTTGTGATGTGGGATGTTCGTGGTGTGATTCCAAAAACAGTTGGAATCCCAAATTATTTCCTCCGGTACCCGTAGAGGAAATCATATCGCGTGCCGTAAGCCATCCGGCCAAATCCATTGTGATCACCGGGGGCGAACCGCTCAGCTACCCGCTGGGACCTTTATGCAAAGCCTTAAAAGCGCACGGAATGGAGATCTTCATAGAGACATCCGGTTCGCATCCGCTGAGCGGAACACTGGACTGGATTTGTCTGTCCCCAAAACAGAACAAGCCGCCTCTTCCCGAAATATATCCCCTGGCTCACGAGCTGAAAGTGATCATTACCGGTCCGCTTGATCTGGAATGGGCCGAGTACAACCGGCGAAAAGTTTCACCCGAATGCAGACTTTTCCTTCAACCTGAATGGAGCCGGCGCGAGGCCGTTCTCCCTCACATTGTCTCGTATGCCAAGGCCAATCCGGCCTGGAACATATCGTTACAGATCCACAAATACATGCATATACCTTAATATCTTAATAATCATTTATATCTAAACTACATTATGAAACACCTGATCCTGTCTCTCGCAGCCATGTTCCTGATTGCCGGGACAACATTCGCCCAAGATCCCGCAGAAAAGAAAGAAAAAGAAAGCGGGTTCCAATTTACCGTTGTTAAAGAAAATCCCATCACTTCCGTTAAGAACCAGAGCAGTTCCGGAACCTGCTGGAGTTTCTCTTCACTGGCTTTCATGGAATCTGAATTGCTCCGCCTGGGCAAAGGCGAGTTTGACCTTTCCGAAATGTACGTCGTTTCAAAAACATACACAGATAAAGCAGACCGTTACGTTCGCCTGGACGGTTTTCTTAGTTTTTCGCAAGGCGGAGGTTTTGACGATTACCTGCATGTCGTTAAACATTACGGAATGGTTCCCGATCAGGTAATGCCGGGTCTGAACTACGGAGAAAGCGAACACCGCCACGGAGAAATGGAAGCAGTACTCAAAGGAATCGTAGATGCTGTGAAAAAGAATCCCAACCGGAAACTGTCCACCGCATGGAAAAATGCTTTCCAGGGTGCGCTGGATGCCTACCTGGGTAAAGTTCCCGAAAAGTTCACATACAATGGAACCGAATACACCCCCGCATCGTTTGCCGCTTCGCTCGGTTTTAATCCCGAAGAATACGTAGGGATTACATCCTACACACACCATCCTTTCTATACACAGTTCGCTCTGGAAATTCCCGACAACTGGCTTTGGGGAACTTGCTACAACCTTCCTTTGAATGAAATGATGGCCGTGATTGACAATGCCATTATGGAAGGATATACCGTACTTTGGGCTTCCGACGTATCTGAACAGGGTTTTGGCCGCAGCGGTGTGGCTATGTACCCTACAACCAATCCGGAAGAAATGACCGGTTCGGATCAGGCACGCTGGCTGGGCATGAGTCCCCAGGAAAGGGCCAATGCCTTCAGAAACATAAACGCCCCGGTAGCCGAAGTCAAAGAAGTAACACAGGAAATGCGTCAGAAAGAATATGACAACAAACTTACCACAGACGACCACGGCATGCTTATCTACGGTATTGCCAAAGACCAGAACGGTACCAAATATTATATGGTAAAGAACTCCTGGGGTGATACCGGTCCCTATAAAGGCCTGTGGTACGTATCTGAAAAATTCGTTCAGTACAAGACCATGGACATCCAGGTTAACAAGAACTCCATTTCCAAAGACATCCGCAAAAAAATGGGAATAAAATAATCTGCAATAACAATGAAAAAAACCGGACTGTTATGCTTAACATTACTCCTGACGCTGTCACTGGCAGCTCAGGAGTATGTTTTCACCCCCGTGGTGGAAAACAAAGCGACCCCTGTAAAGGACCAGGGCCGCACAGGCACCTGCTGGTGTTTCGGCACCCTTTCCTTCCTTGAAAGCGAATTATTGCGCATGGGCAAGGAAGAAATGGATCTTTCAGAAATGTATACTGTACGTCAGACTTACCAACTGCGTTATTTCGACAACTTCCTCCGCCGTGGCAAAGGTAACCTCGGACCCGGCGGCGTATGCCACACGGCTACTCTTACCTCGGCTCAATTCGGTCTGATGCCGGAAAATGCCTACCCCGGAATTTCCTACGATTCACCCGGTCACAACCATTCCGAGCTGGGCAGTTATGTAGAAGCCATTGCCAAAGTACCGGACGAGGCCAAAAACATGAGCCCCGAGTCCGAAGCAATGCTCAATGCCGTGATGGATATTTACCTGGGTGAACTTCCCGCTTCGTTTACCTATCAGGGGAAGGAATACACTCCCGCCTCATTCGCCTCCTATCTGGGCCTCGACATGAACAACTACGTAGAAATAACCAGCTTCACGCACCATCCTTTCTACAGGCAGATTCCCGTAGAAATACCCGACAACTGGGAACACGCGCTGTATTATAATGTTCCGCTCAATGAGTTTATGTCCATTGCGGATCACGCCCTGCTAAACGGCTACACCATTGGATGGGACGGCGACCTTACCAAGGATTTTTCACAGGCTAACGGCGTGGCTGTCCTTCCCGACCCCGATCCGTCAAAAGACGAAGTAGAAGTGACCCAGGAGATACGTCAGAAATGGTACGAGACGTTCCAGACCGTGGACGACCATATTATGCATATTACCGGGATTGTAAAAGACCAGTACGGAGTTAAATATTATATTACCAAGAACTCCTGGGGAGAAACCGGAAAATTGAAAGGGTATGTAAAC
>JAQVSH010000008.1 GCA_028700615.1 Bacteroidales bacterium | reverse complement strand
GCGGTTTTCCAGCTTCTGATATTCCACGCTTTTCCCCTCCACCACTACTGTCACATCTAATGTACTCTTGGAGACATCGATTCCAAAAAAATACTTAATTTGCATAATCTTGGTTTTTAATTGTCCTGGGGTCAACACTTATGGAACACTTTCAAGTCCTTGAAACGGGTCTTACCCAAATTACTATTTGAAGCTTGCTCCATAAACCGGTAGAGGATTGAATCGTTAGGTAGGTCTGAAAACCTTCTCGTCGGAATAATGCCCCTCTACCGGTGTTGGCCTTTAGACATGTTTCTGTACAAAGTTCCTTAAAAATCCACAGAACAAATCTAAAGGTCGTTAGACAGATCTCGTTTTCTATACTCAGGAGCTTCGTTTCGCTATTTTGCCCCTTGTGAACAAATCCTTTTGCCTGATCCCTTCGGATTCAACAGTGAGAAGGTTAGTTCAAATCGTAATATACTACATCGTAATACTCGACATCATTTTCAGCAAGGGTATTTTGTATAAGATAAACCCTGTTGAGTTCTTCGTCAACACAAAATCCTGATTCAAAATTATTTGCAAGCACATACGAGGCAACTAAATTTCCATTCCAGTCTATTTTAATAAGATGTATTTTATTTGCCTTGAGATTTTTTTCTTCAACTCTCAATAGGTAACAGTATTTTTCTGTGGGGTATAGGCCTAAAATTCCCGAGCATCCATCAAAAGTGATTAATCTTTCTTTTTGAATTTCCGGAAGCCATTTCTCTGAGAAACAGATTGTTTTTTTGCGTTCTCCCTGAATATTGTATAGGTGAACCATGTCTGCAAAATACATCCCTGCTATAATTTTTTCTTTAGACGCATTAAAGGCCAGACGAGAAGCATAATCATAATTTTTATCCCGAACAGAAGGCATAAAAGAGGGATACTCAATCCAACGGAGGTTTTGAGTATTACGATCATAGATATAGAACATCTGTTGCTCTTGCATACCAATCTTTCTTCCTATAATCCAATCATCCACAATATTCAAATTGGTACTTGCAAAGATTGAACCCGGATAGTCCATCAGATTATTGAGTACAAACTGATTTTTCTCCGTCCCCAATGAGATAGATAATAATTGTCTCCTGTTGGTATCTGTAAAGTAGAGCGCATTTTTTATTAGTGCATAATTTTTGTTGGTTATAAAATTGAGTCTGGTTATTTCTCCGGGACCATTACCGACTACCCCAAAATAACCGACAGGTTTCTGTGTGTTGAGATTATACACGGCACCGCAGGTATCCTCTTTTGAAAACAACATAACAGCCAATGAATCTTTGATGGCAATATCAAAAGGATATTTATCACTAAACCGCAATAATCGCTGCGGATTCGGCAAAATCCTGGCATTCGACAAATCCACATAGGAGTAGTCTGATTTCTTCGAACAAGAAGATAGCCAGATGATTAAGAATAATAAAAGAATTTTTCTCATTCGTCTTGTTTTAAATGAAACAGCGATTTAACCTCATCCATGTAAATAGAATGTATTTAAAAAGGAGATGTTTTCCAGAATGGGTTTTACTTTATGCTTAATAATAAGCTGTTGTCAATAATGGCAACAGCTTATTGATTATTAATTTACGGACATATCCAGATATCCTCTCGGTTTATGATGTATACATTTTTATAATCACAGCCAGAAATATCACATACAAGTGATTCTGGATAACCACCATGGTCTACGACATCTGCATAACAAGCTTTACCTGAATGTTCATTAATTGTTAATGCTTCGACATTGGCTAAAAATAGATTTCCGAGAGAATTTACATTTTGATAGGAATTAATTCCTATATACAGAGCGGCTGTCAGTAAAAGGCCCGAGGCAGTCAGTAATTTTTTTCTCATTGTATTTAATTTTTAAGGTTCTAATCTTTATGAATTTTTAGTGAGTTCTTTTGCTAAGTTCTCATGTTTTCAGATTGCGGAGTGTTGCTTGAAAGGCGTCCTACATATCAATTTAAGATCTCTCCGCCGGAATAAACTGCTTGGTGTTTTAGGGCAGCATAATTCTACCCGCAAAACACACAAAACCCTATGCTTTTTCTATTTATAATGACTATCCGGTCATAAAAAGCGCGTAGCTTTTCTTTTGTTTTTAATTATCTTTGATGCACACCTCCTTTAGGGAGGAGATCCGGGGATAGAAGTTGCCTTTGTGAATTTTCGAAGATTTTCTGGGCAACTCTATCCCTTTTCTCCATTTAATGAGTGAATAGTTTTCCGGATAGTAATTTTTCTCTCATGATCCGGTTTTCATGAGCATTGAGTTTAGTTTTGATGGTACACCTTGTTTTTATCAGAAATTATCATCTAATTAAGAATTGTGGTTTCATTTTAAGGCTGACTTTCAATGGCTTCTTTGTAGAGATTCCATAAAGTGGTGTTGGAAACGGGATTTCCTACAAGAACTATTTTATTTTCGGAATTGATCAGGAAGGTTTGATAGAGCGGATCAGAAGATAGAGCGTTTTGCCTTATAAAATCGGTATTTTTGTCATAGAATACGGCAATACCCCATTCATTGAACTTTAAAAGAGACACCAATTCCGATTTCTCTTTGGGTTGGAGGATAAAGACAAAATCGACAGATTTATTCCAGGCTTTGGCTTCATCCATTTTGAGTCTCCATCCATAGAAATTCAACCGACAGTCGGTACAACCTGAAGAATCTGCGTAGGTGACAATTTTATAACCCGGTTTTTTCAATACATCCACGATAGTATCACGCCCCAAGATCTTTGCCTGTAAGGCATTGGGAAAGACAATTTCTTTGTTCATCATTTGAGAAAGAATCTCAGTTATTTTCTTTTTGTTGCTGTTACAGGCACTGGGAAGCCAAATGATGCCGATGAATGTGCAAAACAATCTTATATTCATTGAATATTCAAAAAAGAGTAATTGATTCCTGTACTTTAGATGTTTTTATAAAAATATGGAGAATTTTCTGCCTGAAATTTATTTTAAGTTAATAAATTGAATGGATGTTGATTTTTTATTTCATTATGGATATAGATCTGTTCGTAGAAATGCTGCCACATTTGTGAGAGGGCGTCCAAAATCTGCTTTTTCGTACGATTACAGGAAATGATGATCAATCCGGAGATCAGGAAGCAAATAAGAAAATGCCATGTGATTTTTTGCATGGTGATGGGGTTAGTTTCTGTATCACTGAACCAAGAGTTCAGCAGGGCATATAGGTAAGAGATGCCTTTTTGCTTTTCAATCCCATCAAAAAACTTTCCCCGCGGGCAAAAGGAATTCTTTTTGGTAAAAATAAAATAGTATTTTATAAAAACAAAACAAATGATATATTTTACGAATTATTTTACGAATTGATAATCAGTTATATATAAAGTAAAACAGGATACGAAGATTTGTATCCCGATTCAAGATTTCAACGTATGATGCACGGTTGAATGGTCACAGTGTTTGGAATCCGGAGGGATCAGGCAAAGGGATTTGTTCGCGGAGGGTCGAAACAGCGAAACGAAGCTCCTGAGCATAGAAAACGAGAGCTGTTCGACGATGTTAGGCAGTGCGTAGCACTGACTAAAAAGAGGAGCGTTCTCGTTTTCTGCGAACGGAGCGAGTTGAGCCGACCCGACGCGTAAATCCGCTGCCTGATGCCTCCGGATAATCTTAACGTTGTTTCTTTGTCTGATATTCAGGCTATAAAAAAAGGGCCTCAGAACCTGAGACCCTTTCGAGTTTATCAATGGCAGATCTTATTTCTGAAGTGCAGAGATCAGATATTCCCGGTTCATACGGGCAATGTTGCTGATCTTGATTTCCTTCGGGCATTCTGCTTCACAGGCTTTGGTATTGGTGCAGTTGCCAAATCCGAGCTGATCCATTTCACGGACCATATTGGAAACTCTTTCTTTGGCTTCAACACGACCCTGGGGCAGAAGTGCAAACTGAGATACTTTGGCAGATACAAAGAGCATGGCCGCTCCGTTTTTGCAGGCGGCAACACAGGCTCCGCAGCCAATGCACGCAGCAGCATCCATTGCCAGGTCGGCGTTTTCCTTCTTAATGGGAATTGCATTCCCGTCAGGAGCTCCGCCGGTGTTTACAGAGGTATATCCTCCGGCCTGGATGACTTTGTCAAAAGCGCTTCTGTCGACCACAAGGTCTTTGATGATCGGGAAGGCTTTTGAACGCCAGGGTTCAATCCAGATGGTCTCTCCGTCTTTAAAACGTCTCATGTGTAACTGACAGGTAGTAATACCGGTGTCATTACCGTGGGGACGTCCGTTGATGTAGAGGCTGCACATTCCGCAAATTCCTTCGCGGCAGTCATGGTCGAAGCAAATCGGTCTTTCGATTTTGTCAACCAGTTGTTCGTTGAGTTGATCCAGCATTTCCAGAAAAGAACAATCCGGAGAAATGTTCTGTATCGGGTAGGTGACGAAGGCACCTTTTGTTTTGGCGTTTTCCTGGCGCCATATTTTGAGGGTAAGATTTAATCCGCGTTTTTCCATTATTCTAGTTTTTAAGCATGAAAAGAACTACATCGTATTACTCTTTGTAATTCCGTTGAGCAATTTTGATGTTTTCATAAACGAGAGGTTCTTTGTGTAACTCGGGTTCCTGACCTTCTCCTTTATATTCCCAACAAGACACATACATGAATTTGTCATCGTGACGAAGGGCTTCTCCTTCAGGGGTCTGATGTTCTTCTCTGAAATGTCCTCCGCAGGATTCTTCCCTGAGCAAAGCATCTTTGGCCATCAGTTCTCCCAATTCCAGATTGTCCGCAGTCCTTAGCGCTTTTTCCAGTTCCGGATTAAATTCGTCTTTTGATCCGGTGATCCGGACGTCTTTCCAAAATTCTTCACGGGTTTTGCGGATCAGCTGAATGCCTTCTTCCAGAGATTTTTTCGTACGGCCCATTCCCACGTGTTCCCACATAATATTTCCCAGTTTGCGCTGGAAGTGGTCCACGGAATGTTTGCCCTGAATGCTGAAAAGTTTGTCAATCTTTTCTTTCACAGATTTTTCTGCTTCTTTAAATTCAGGAAGATCAGTTGAAAATCTTGGGATCTGAATATCATGTGAAAGACAATTCTGAATGGTGTAAGGCAGAACAAAATAACCATCTGCCAGACCCTGCATCAGGGCGGAGGCGCCCAGACGGTTGGCTCCGTGGTCGCTGAAATTGGCTTCACCGGCTGCAAACAGGTAGGGGACAGTCGTCTGCAATTCATAGTCAACCCAGATTCCTCCCATCGTGTAATGAATGGCAGGATAAATCATCATCGGAGTATTGTATGGATTGTCATTGGTAATTTTTTCATACATCTGGAAAAGGTTGCCATAGCGGGCTTCAATAACGTCTTTTCCCAAACGTTTGATGGCAGACTCAAAATCCAGAAATACTGCGAGACCTGTCTCATTGACTCCAAACCCTGCGTCACAGCGTTCTTTGGCTGCACGTGAGGCCACATCGCGGGGCACCAGATTTCCGAATGCAGGATAGCGGCGTTCCAGATAATAATCCCGGTTTTCTTCGGCAATCTGGGTTGGTTTGAGCTTGCCGGCACGAAGAGCTTCGGCATCTTCTTTCTTTTTGGGGACCCAGATTCTTCCGTCATTCCGGAGGGATTCTGACATCAGGGTCAGTTTTGACTGGTAATCTCCATGTACCGGAATACAGGTAGGATGGATCTGTACAAAGCTGGGGTTTCCAAAGGCGGCTCCTTTTTTGAAGCATCTCCAGGCTGCCGATCCGTTGGAGCTCATGGCATTGGTGGAAAGGAAATATACATTTCCATAACCTCCGGTAGCCAGAACCACTGCGTGGGCAGCGTGTCTTTCTATGGCTCCGGTTACCAGATTGCGGGTAATCACACCGCGTGCCTTTCCGTCAATCAAAACCAGTTCCATCATTTCCTCGCGGGTAAATAACTTCACAGATCCTTTTTTAATCTGACGGCTCAGCGAGCTATAGGCTCCCAGTAACAATTGCTGTCCGGTCTGGCCCCTGGCGTAAAATGTCCGGCTTACCTGGGCTCCTCCGAAAGACCGGTTATCCAATTGTCCTCCGTAATCCCGGGCAAAAGGAACTCCTTGTGCAACACATTGATCGATAATATTGTTGGATACCTCCGCCAGGCGGTATACGTTGGCTTCACGGGCTCTGTAATCACCTCCCTTGATGGTGTCATAGAAAAGACGGTAGATGGAATCGCCGTCATTCTGGTAGTTTTTGGCTGCGTTGATACCTCCCTGGGCTGCGATGGAATGCGCGCGGCGGGGGCTGTCCTGTATGCAGAATATTTTTACATTAAAACCCATTTCACCAAAGCTGGCAGCAGCAGAGGCTCCGGCCAGTCCGGTACCCAGGACTATGATGTCCAGTTTACGCTTATTGGCGGGATTGACCAGTTTTTGTGAGGCTTTATAGTTTGACCATTTTTCTGCCAGAGGTCCGGCTGGTATTTTTGAGTTAAGTTCCATAACAAAATGATTTATTCAGTTAAAAGGGTCTTACTTGTCCAATCCGAGAAGGAAAAATAAAGGAATGATAGTAAATGCAAGGCATACAATCCATGCATATATTTTCCCGATCACTTCCAGCCGGGGGATCCATGTGTTGTTGTTCAGCCCCAGGGATTGAAGAGCGCTCCAGAATCCATGGGTCAGATGAAACCAGAGAGCCCAGATCCAGACAATGTATATGCCGGAATACAGAGGATTTCTGAACAGGTCGGCTACCAGGGTGTACGGATCTGTAACGGCTTCCACTCCCATAAACGATTGGAGCTGCATTTTTGACCAGAAATGCATCAGATGTAAGGCGAGAAATCCTAAAACAATGATTCCCAGCACAAACATGTTCTTACCGGCCCACGATATATTGGATTTGCCGGTAATTGCGTAACGATCTGAACCTCTTGCTTTCATATTCTGCAAAGTGAGCATGCAGGCCATGAAGATGTGAATGATAAACCCCAGAGCCAGGACAGGGACCATGATTCTGATCAGTACATTGGTATCCATAAAGTGACAAACTTCATTGTAAGCTTCCTGAGAAATCAGGGTTGTGAGGTTTGCTCCGAGGTGTACCAATAAAAAGATAATCAGAAAAAGCCCGGAGATACTCATAATGAGCTTTTTCACGATCGAAGAGAGATAAAAGCGTTGCATACGGTTGAGTTTAGTTATGATTAAATACGTACAGTATATTTCGTTCTGAAAACAAGCAAAATTACGTTCTAATTCTCTATCTGCAATGATTCCTGAGCGACTTCTTGTAATTTAGATTCATTCCAAATAGAGCGCTGGTCAAGTCTGATTAAATTTGTAACTTAGCAAGAAAATATCCGTCATGGGGCCCGGGTTACTCATATTCAAACTTCGGCTTTTTATTCTAAAGATCAGAAAACTGATTCATGCAATTTTTACGGGCATGACAGTTGTTCTTAGTCTTGCGGTATTTTTCTTACTGGTTTATGAATTTGGTTTTCAGGATTCCGGAAATTTTGAGGGTGCGTTTGATACGCTTTATACCCTGATTTTATGGTTTTTTCTTGGTGTGATTATCTCAAGAATGCTTTTGAATCCGCGAATTCCCGGGAAAAAACGTTTATACAAAAGAAACTTGTTGATGTTACTGATTCTTGTATATCAACTTGGTTTCTCCTCTTTTCTTTCTCAGGATACACTGCTATATGCAATCAATCCTTTTTTACTGAGATTTCTGGCTTTCTTTATTGGACTGGTTCTTCTTTCAGGTAGCGTTTTTACGTTGTTGAATCAGAAGGTGAGCCCCCATATGTTGTTTGTATACAGCTTTTTGATCTTTATTTTTATCGGAACGGGATTGTTGTTGTTGCCTAATGCCACGCTTGTCCCGATCAGTTTTCTGGAGGCTTTGTTTACCTCGACCAGTGCAGTATGTGTTACCGGGTTGACTATTGTAGAAACCGCTACCGTTTTTTCGCTTGAAGGGAAATTGATTATTCTATTTCTCATTCAGATTGGCGGGATAGGCGTGATGACTTTTACCAGTTTTTTTGCATTGCTTTTCATGAGCGGAGATTCTTCTTTTAAAAGTCAAATGTTGCTCAAGGATATATTAAGTGAAAACAGGCTTAGTCTGATTGTACGTACTCTCAGAAATATTGTGCTGATTACTCTGATTATTGAGCTTTTTGGCGCTTTATCCATTTGGTTTACTATTCGGGGTAGTTTAGGCCTTGACCGCATGGATGAGATTTTCTTTTCATTGTTTCATTCGGTCTCTGCTTTTTGCAATGCGGGTTTTTCAATACTTCCCGGGAATCTGAACAATCCATTGGTGTTTCAGAACTTTTCTTTTCAGTTTTTTATTTCTGTGCTGGTTATTCTCGGAGGTCTGGGTTTTCCGATCCTCTTTAATTATGGTTCCTATCTGCAATACAGCTTGAAGACTCATTTCCGGAAACTCATGAAAATGCAATCCCGTTATGAATATAAACCTCATATTTTGGGGCTTACTTCCCGGATTGTACTGATTTCTACCCTGATTTTTGTTTTGGGCGGAACCCTTATGTTTTTTGTTTTTGAGTATCACAACGCGTTGGATAATTTGTCCTGGGACAGGAAGATTATTTCGGCATTTTTTAATTCGGTGACCACCAGAACTGCCGGATTTAACAATATTGATCTGGAAATCTTATCCAGGCCTTCGATGTTGTTATTTTTGTTTCTGATGTGGGTCGGTGCCTCTCCGATGTCTACCGCCGGGGGTATAAAAACCACTACTTTGGCCATAGTGTTATTGAGTATTTGGGGTTCTGTCAGAAAGACAGACCGACTGGAGATTTTTCATCGTGAGATTTCCCAGGATAATATTCGTCTGGCCCACACGATTGTATTGCTTTCTCTGTTTATTGCCTTTGTTTCGGTTTTTCTGCTCATCATGCTAAACCCGGCCGAGGACATGATGAGTATCGTCTTTGAAGTTTTTTCGGCTTTAGGGACTGTGGGACTGAGTCTGAATCTGACTCCTTTTTTGTCTCCCGGGAGCCACCTTATTCTTATTGTACTTATGTTTGTGGCAAGATTAGGGGCTGTTACCCTGCTGAGTTCTTTGTTCAGCCAACGACAGAAGGATTATTTCTACCGTTATCCGAATGAAAATATTATTATGTAACTTAAGCGGGGAATAGTTTTTATTCTTTGCCGGAATATTGAAAATTAAACATACACAAATGAGATTTGTTGTTATCGGATTAGGAAATTTTGGAGTGGCTTTGTCCAGGTGTCTGGCCGGAATGGGGCATGAAGTGATCGGAGTGGATTCCAATATTCATAAGGTGGAACAGATTAAGGATGCTATTACTACGGCCATTGTGATGGATTCCCGTGATGCGGCTGCGGTTTCGAGCCTTCCGGTGACCTCCGCAGACGCTGTTTTTGTCGCCATTGGTGAGGACTTTGGCTCATCGGTAAATACTATTGCGATTCTCAAACAAATGGGAGTGAAACGACTTATCGCGAGAGCGATCAATACGGTTCACAGTACCGTTCTGGAAGCCATCGGGGTTTCTGAAATTCTTAGGCCGGAACAGGATTTTGCAGAAATGTATGCGGCCCGGTTTGAGTTAAGCGGTGTGGAAAATTTATTTTTAATTGGAGAGAACCGGGTGGTCATGGAAATAAAAACTCCCTCGGTTTTGGTCGGACAGCGGATTGAAAGCATTGGTTTTGAGAAAAACTTTAAGTTGCATTTGCTGGCCATTAAATATGTTGTTACTCATCAGAGTTTATTGGGTACAGTTGAGAAAAAATCTCAGATTTATGATCAATGGGAACAGGATCGGGTCGTTGAAAAAGACGATGTTTTGGTTTTATACGGTCAAGTTGCCGATTTTCATCATTTTAAGAATCTTTAAATACATTGTATATGTCAGTTAATCTTTTACCTCCTGCATTTTATACCAGAAACCGCCAGAAAATTATGACCCTTTTACCTTCTGGTTCAATGGCGGTATTGTTTTCCAATGAGGAGATGATCAGGAACGGGGATTACTATTATCCTTATCGTCAGAATTCTAATTTTTTCTTTCTTACCGGAATTGTTCAGGAGAAAAGTATTCTGCTTTTATGTCCGGGCCACAAGAACCCTGCCTATCGGGAGATCCTTTTTATCAGAGATAATGATTCCATGACGGATCTCTGGGAAGGGGTGAAATTGCGTCCGGAGGAGGCGTCTGCCATCTCCGGAATTACTTCTGTGAGAAGAATCAGTGAATTTTTGAAATTGCTGGATGAGATTGCTTTTATGAGTGATGAAATTTTTCTTGATTTATGGCCTGTTCCTAAAGGCGGTGCTATGATTCAGGGAGCTGAACAGTTTGGAAGCCTTTTTTTGAAAACTCGTTTTCCCCTGCATAAATATGGACGTTTGGCGCCTCTGATGCAGAATCTTCGTTTAAAAAAGTCTCCGGAAGAGCTTATGGCTATTCGAAGCGCGTGTAAGTTAACCGGCAGGGCGTTTGACCGGATTTTACATTTTGTAAAACCGGGAGTATGGGAATATCAGGTAGAGGCCGAAATGACGCACGAGTTTTTAAGCCAGGGAGCGAGGGCTCATGCATTTAGTCCCATTGTTGCAAATGGATCTAATGCCTGTTCTTTGCATTATACTAAGAATCGTTCACAGTGTGTGGACGGTGATCTTTTGCTGATGGATTTTGGGGCGGAAATTGCTTTGTATGCTTCGGATTGTTCCAGGACCATTCCTGTAAACGGTCGTTTTACTCCGCGCCAAAGGGCCTTATATGATGCGGTATTAAGGATCTACAGACGCTCCTTAGGGATGATGGTAAAAGGAATCAGTTTGTTGCAGATTAACAGGATGCTTCAGACTTTTTGGGAGGAGGAGCATGTCGGATTGGGCCTGTACAGTATGGCCGATCTTAGAAAGCAGGATCCCGCCCATCCGTTGTATAAAAAATATTTTCCGCATACCGTTTCCCACTATATCGGTCTGGATGTGCATGATGTGGGGGATAGGGAGGAGCCTCTGGAAGGTGGAGAAGTGGTTTCGTGTGAACCCGGTATTTATATTCCTGAAGAAGGAATCGGACTCCGGCTTGAGAATACGGTTTTGATTACTCAAGCCGAGCCGATTGACTTAATGGCTGATGTGCCGATTGAAGCGGATGAAATAGAAATGGCTATGCAAAAAAGAGACTGATCTCTATTCTTCTGTAATTTTAATGGAGAGGATCTTATCTCCCGGGCGAATGGCATCAATGACTTCCAACCCTTCAATTACTTTTCCGAAACAAGTGTGGTGACGGTCCAGATGTTGCGTGTTGGAGCGGTTATGACAGATAAAGAACTGGGATCCTCCGGTATCTTTTCCCGCGTGTGCCATAGAAAGGACGCCTCTGTCGTGGTATTGATTGTTGCCTGAGGTTTCGCATGGGATGGTGTAACCCGGACCGCCTGTTCCGTCCCCCTTTGGGCATCCTCCCTGTATCACGAAGTTTGGGATCACCCGGTGGAACGTGAGTCCGTCATAAAATCCTGATTTGGCGAGCTTGATAAAATTAGCGACTGTTTTGGGAGCATCGGCTTCGTAGAAGCTGACTTTCATCGTTCCTTTTTCAGTTTGAATTTCTGCTTTATTCATGCTTATGGTTTTTGGTGAGTATTTTCTGATGGTTTGTTGATTGTTCCTGATCGTTTCTGAGGGGGATCAGGCCTTTTTAATGGTTTTTTCAATTTCTTTTATGGTTCTGGGAACAGGGTTTCCAAAAATATGGTATCCCGCCGGCGTGATCAGAAGATCGTTTTCCAGCCTGATCCCTCCGAAGTCTCTGAATGCTTCGATGCGGTCATAATTTAGAAAAGAGAGATGTTTCTTTTCTGCTTTCCACAGATCAATCAGTCCCGGAATAAAATAAATGCCCGGCTCATTGGTGACGACAAATCCGGGTTCAAGTTTACGGGCCATTCTAAGGGAGGCGTGCCCAAAAATTTTACTGCGGGAGACGCTCTCATTATAACCGACCTGATCTTCGCCCAGTCCCTCCATGTCATGTACATCCAGTCCCAACATATGGCCGATCCCGTGGGGCATGAAAAGGGCATGAGCTCCTTCCCTGACGGCTTCTTCGGGATCTCCTTTCATCAGTCCGAGGGCTTTCAACCCTTCGGCAAGAACCCTGCAGGCTTCCATATGCACGTCACGGTAGAAGATGCCCGGTTTTGTCATTTCGATGCTTTTGTTGCTGGCTTCTAAAACAATAGAGTATACTTCCTTTTGACGGGAGTTAAAATCTCCTCCGACCGGAACGGTCCGGGTCATATCGGCTGCATAGCCTAGGTCTGTTTCACATCCGGCATCCGTGAGCATGAGTTTCCCTTCCTCCAGTATGCCCCCGTGATGGTGATTATGTAAGGTTTCTCCGTGCATGGAAAGGATTGTGGGGAAGGAAAGCCTTCCTCCCGCCGAAATCGCGATGCCTTCCAGGACTCCGCAGATGGATTGTTCGGAAATTCCCGGTCTGGCCATTTTCATGGCCGTGAGGTGCATCCGGGCGGTAATGTCTGCCGCTTTTTCAATTTCCCTGATTTCTTCGTCTGATTTTACGGAGCGTAGATTGATCACCGCCCGGATAAGTCTTTCCGAGGCTGATTTTTGCTGATCCCGGAGAGGTATGCCCAGCCATTCTTTCAGTTGAAGTTTGGTTTCTGCATGATAAGGAGGCAAATAATGAACAGGGATCTTGTTTTGTCCGGCTTTCTTTAGATATTCAGGAAGCTTAGCGAGGGGCAGGAACTGATCCGCTCCCGTTTGTTCTTTGAGTTGCTCCCCAGAGGTCTGAGGTCCTGTCCAAATGAGGTCCTCCAAGGTAAGTTCGGTCCCGAAAATCAATGTCAGATCTCTGTCGATATCAATCAGGCCGACCATGTCAGGCAAATCAAGTCCAAAAAAATATAGGAATGAACTGTCCTGACGAAATGAGTATGCGTTGGAGGGATAATTCACAGGAATCTCCTGGTTTCCGGGAAACAGGATAATCCCGTTTCCTGTGAGTCTTTTTAGCTTTTCCCGGCGGTTTTTGTAAATAGATGAATCAAACATAATGAGGGTCATTCCTGATAAAAACACCAATGGATCGTCTTTCACGGATTGGGAAGAGAATGAATCCGCAAAATAAATCAAATGTTTTGATTTAGTTGAAAAGATGTTGATAACTTTTATGTTTTCGATTTTTGTTTTTCTTTTCTCTTTTATTGTTCTTATGTGTCTGTTAATTAGGTGTATATGTTTATTTTTAATCAGATAAAACGCTGTCCCCGGGAAGCGAAGTCTCATTTGATTTTTGGTTTTTTTCTTACCTTCGCAATAAGGATGTCAGATATTAACAACTTATCCTCAAGTTATACCCAATGCCCTACAGGAGACTTCCCAACACAGACACTGCCCGGTTAAAAGCACTTAAGGCGGTTTTGACTGCAAATAGGGACCCGGAAATTATAGATCAGCCGGTTGGGAATGAGACCCTTGTAAAAATCGATTCTTTTCTTCCGCAATACGAGTCGGTGATTTTGAATTTCCGATCCAACAAATCAATGCATCTTCAGAAGAATAAGGAGTATCCCTATTTGCTGAAGAAAGCCAGACTTTATATTTCTCACTTTATTCAGGTATTGAATATGGCGATTGCCCGTGGAGAGGTGAAATCTTCTGTACGGTCTTATTATGGCTTAATGAATCATGAAGGAAGAGTTCCCGACCTGAATGCCGAGTCTGAAGTTTTGTCCTGGGGAAAGGCTGTGATTGAAGGTGAGAAGGAGCGGGTAAAGATGGGCTCGTCTCCTATGACCAATCCAAGTATTGCCGTGGTGAAGGTCTGGTATGAAAAGCTGGAAGAGGCTTACTATTATAAGACAACCTATCAAAAAAGCGCTGCCCGTACATTACAGATTATTGTACAACGCCGGAGTGAAGCCGATGATTTGATTCTCAGGGCATGGAATGAGATAGAGACCTTCTATATGGATCTCCCTGAAGGAATGATGAGAGACAGAGCTGCGCTTTGGGGGGTTGTATATGTTTACCGTCCTTACGAAAGAACCCGCATGAATATTCCTTTTCCTGAGGAGAAAAAAGAACAAACCCCCGTGGAAGAAGCTTCCCCGGAGGTCTGTTATGTTTCGGAATTTTTAGAGGGTGAACCAGTAGTTAAATTTGACCATTAGAACATTGGTTGGGTAGATTTTGAAGATGTTATTCAACTGATTCCCGTAACTATCGTTGATTCCTTCGTATCCGCCGCCGCTTCTGCTTTGTGACCATACCAGGTATAATGTGGATCCTGGTTTGAATTCCCAACGGGCCACAAGGTTGGATTGGAACTCCCTGAATGCAAAATCCGGATTTCTGATTTGATAAGCAGCTCCGTCTTCTTGCACATTATAGGTGTTTGTCTCTGCATCAAAGCTGATCTCTTCCTGAGTAAATTCGTGAAATCTTTCTTCAAATACTTTGGAAACAGTATTGGTCGCCTTTTTCAGGTGAGTGTATTTTCCGGCCGAGATAAAAGGACTTCCGTAATACTGAATAGAAAAATTAGGCGTCAGGTTGTAGTTCAGCTTCATGGTAAGGGTATAGCTGTTCTGTTCAAGTTTACCCATCAGGTATTTCTTCTCTCCTCCGGCATTGATTTGATATAAGTATTGCAGATGATCAATGTTGTTCATATAACTGAAATCCAGATTGACCTGAAGATTGGAGGCAATCCGGAGGTTAACCTCCGGGCTGATCGTATGGAAGGCGCCATTGCCGTCTGTATTCAGCCAGTCTGAATAATGCACCGATGCGGAGATTCTTTTGGATTCATCGGTGTTAAAACCAAGAGAGAAATTCCAGTGAGCGGTTTGTGTTATGGAGGGGCCTCCTCTGAGAGCTTGCAGATTCAGTCCGTATCCTGAATAACTAATGCCTGCATTCACTCCCCAAAGGTTTTTAAAGGTTCCGTTTCCCATCCATCCGATGGTATTATTTGTGGAGGTTCCGTTGAAAGTCCAACTGCTGTTCTGGTACAGACTTACCAGGTAATTCCGGAAGATTTTTCCGGGTTCTGTCATGCTGTAGGACAAAATCAGGTTGTTTTGTATCTGATCGGTTCTTGACAGATATCCGATGTCGTTCAGTTCTAATCCGGGTGAATACCAGGAAGCGGATTCACTGAATTGTAATTTGTGATTTCCTTTTCTTCCGATTTTAAAAGTTCCGCCGGTTCCGGAAAGATTGGTACGGGTATCATCTACACCAAGATAAGAGGAAGCATCGGGACGCTGGAAATAATGTACAGGGCTTTGTTGAAGTGCGAGCATGGCTTCTTTAGATCCTTCCACATAACTGAAGATGCCTTTAAAGTCCATGTAGTAGTTTCGGTTATTAAAATACTGAATGAAGTCCAATCCTCCTGTAAATGCGTTATCGGGAAGGATGTTAAGATGGGTGTCTCCTGAAGCAATGGCCCGGTTGACCGAAGTAATCATCCCTCCGAGAACGGTATTTCCCTGGTTCCAGTCTTTCTGGACACGTCCCGCTAAATAATTGGTAAGAGGTTCGGCTGTTTTCTTGTACTCACGGCCATTTTCGGTAATATAGGCATTTTCTTTCAGGGTAAGACTCTGCAGAATGCCTACCGAGAGGCCGTTTTTGTCCTTACCGGTCAGTTTCACGGCGTCAATAATCGGTACATTATCTTTGGTCTTAGAATAAAAGTTCCCAAAATTTCCGGGACGATAGGAGGGAGCATTGCCAATTCTGCGGGAATAAAAGAGTTCATTGTTGGAAAGTGCGAAGTCGAGAATGTGTTTTCCTTCCAGAAAGAAGGGGCGTTTTTCTTCGTAGTAGACCTCGGTAGCTGCCAGATTCATCACGGGAGGATCCGCTTCTATCTGTCCAAAATCAGGATTGACGGTAACATCCAGGGTGAAATCACTGGAGAGGCCGACCTTGGCATCAAATCCTCCGTTATAATTCCATTTGGTTCCGGTGGCGTAAGGACTGCCCGGAATGGCTTGGGAGGTGGTATATTTTCCTGAAAAATAAGGAAGCATTTCTATCGGACGCCGTTTGGGAAGTTTATCAATCCCTTGCATTTCTCCGAAAGAATATACCAGTCCCGGGTTATTAACCGGAATCAGGCTCCAGTTATGGGTTTCCTGTAGTCGGTCGATAATTCTCCGTACGTGCAATCCCCAGATTTTATCTGTCTTATCGGGACTGAAGCGAAGCTGACTGAAAGGAATCCGGAATTCGGCGGTCCATCCGAAATCAGTGATGGCCGATCTGCCTGTCCAGACCGCATTCCAGCTGAGGTTGCCATTGGTCGATCCATCGTGGATTTTGTCGGCTTTTGTTCCGCCGGCATTGATTCCAAATTGTGTGGCAGTTCTCAGGTCATGATTGGTATCAAAAGCAATACTGATCAGATCTCCGGTTTCTGTATCGCGGTTTGCGATGAGACGGTTGATTTTCGAAGGGTCTTCATCATAACACCATCCGGCAAAATAAATGTATTGGTCGTCATAGAGAATTTTCATCCGGGTAGGGAAAGTCGTAACAGATCTCTCTACCGGACTTTGCATTACGAAGGGTTGTGACAGGTTTCCCTCGGAGATCCAGCAGGAATCGTTCAGGAGGCCGTCTATCACAGGAGGTTGTCCGGTGAGGCGGAATGCCTGATATTGTCTTTTGTAAACACTGTCCATCGGCAGGAGGTTTTCCTGTTGTGCGGACAGGGGCAGGATCATAAATATCTGAAGGGAAAAAGATAGAAAGAACAGTACGGCCCTACGGGAGAGCTCAAAGCAAGCTGGCTTCACGTTATAAAAATATTATAATGAGGTTAGTTTATTGTTTGACAGAAAATCTGTAAACTGTTTGAGTTTGATATTTATCTCCGGGATTCAACTGCGTAGAGGGGAATTCCGGATGGTTGGGAGAGTCGGGAAAATGTTGGGTCTCAAGACAAAATCCTCCAAACTTGGGAAAAACAGTTCCTTTTCCTTCATAAGTGGGATCCAGGTGATTGGCGGTATAGAACTGAACTCCCGGTTCTGTTGAAAAAGCTTCCAGCACTCTTCCGGTTTCAGGTTCGTATACGGTAGCTACCGGAACCATAGAACCCGGAGTTTTTTGTATTACAAAATTGTGATCGTATCCGCCTCCGTATAGTTTGCCAAAACCTGAGATGTCCTGACCGATGGGTTTGGGAGAAGTGAAATCAAAGGCAGTCCCTGCCACAGGTGTAAGTTCTCCGGTGGGAATCAGGGTGGAATCTACCGGAGTATAGGTGTCGGCAAAGATCTGTATCTGATGATTGAGTATATTCTGGTTCAGATTTCCGGAGAGATTGAAATACAAATGATTGGTCAGATTGCACAAAGTAGGCTTGTCCGTTTCGGCTTCGTAATCAATACCCAGTTCATTGGAGTCATTCCATGAATAGGTCACCGTAACATTCAGGGTTCCGGGATATCCTTCTTCCATGTCAGGGCTGGTGTAGCGGAGTCTTAGCTGCTGAACGCTATCTCCGGGGATTGCTTCTGCTTTCCACATTTTAGCGTTGAATCCGACATTTCCTCCATGCAGGTGATGGATGGAATCATTGTTTTTGGCCAGTTGATAGGAAACGCTATCCAAGGTGAAGGCTCCGTGGGCAATACGATTTCCATACCTGCCGATCAGGGCCCCGAAAAACTTATCATGTGCCTGATATCCTTCAATGCTGTCAAATCCCAGGGCGATATCTTTCAGATTTCCGTTACGGTCGGGAACAAAAATGGATTGAACAATACCTCCGAAATCGGAAATACTGATATGGGCTCCGGTGGAATTGGTAAGGGTATAAAGAGTTACGGGCTGATCTCCGACTTTACCGAACTCCGATTGGGTAATTCCGTTTTTTTGAGACGGAGGGGTACACTGGCTCAATAGCGTTGTCATGGTGAAAGCGATTATAATATTTCGTATATACATGGCTATATAAATAAAGTGACGGGCAATATACAAAAAAAAAGTCCTGCTCCAAGAGGAACGGGACTTTTTAACAATTCGGCGGCAGGGATTACTTCAGATTCATTTTTTTCTCTATCATTTCGGCAATGCTTTGGCCGATAGAGAGAGATGAGGTTGCTGCCGGGGATGGTGCGTTAAGGACATTTATAACCATTTCATTTTCAATGATAAGAAAGTCGTCAACCATTTTTCCGTCACGGGTAATGGCCTGAGCCCGTACTCCGGAATTTCCCGGAGTCAGATTTTCCTTCTGCAGCGAGGGCAATAATCTTTGCAGCGCTTTGGTAAAGGCGTTCTTATTCAGGCTTCTCCAGTATTCTCCCAGTCCGACCCAGGTATAACTGAACATTACTTTGATGAATCCAGGCCATGTTAAAGAAGACCATGAGTCTTTCAGGGAGAAGTCAAAAAATTTGTAACCTTCTTTTTTAAAGGCAAAAACCGCATTAGGCCCTGCATCGATGCCTCCTTTCAGTCTGCGGGTATAGTGTACTCCCAGGAAAGGAAAACGCGGGTCGGGAACAGGATAGATCAGGTTTTTTACCAGAGATTCTTTCTCTTTGCTCAGAAAATAATACTCCCCGCGGAAAGGAATGATACGGACGTCCAACCCGGGCTGTGACATACGGGCTACTTCATCTGACTGCAAGCCGGCTGTATTGATAATCATTCTGGCCTGATAGGTATCCGTGGGTGTTACTACTTCTGAAAAGTCCTTTTTGGGTTGAATCCGGATTACTTTTTGGTTGAGTTTAATTTCTCCCCCCAGTCTTTGGGTAAATATTTCTGCGTATTTTTCACAGACTTCCCTATAATCAATGATTCCGGTGTATGGAACCCATATTCCTGCAATGCCGGTAGTATAGGGTTCGTGTTGTTTGATTTCTTCCGAATTCAGTTTTTTAATTTCTGTCAGACCGTTCTCTAATCCTCTCTGATACAAGGCTTCCAGACGTTCCAGCTCTTCCTGACGGGTAGCGACAATGACCTTTCCGCACAGTTCGTAGCGAATATTTTCGCGGTTGCAGAAATCCAATAATTGTTGATAGCCCCGTTTGCAGTTCTGCGCCTTAAGGCTTCCGGGACGGTAATAAATTCCGGAATGAATGACTCCGCTGTTGTTTCCGGTTTGGTGATTAGCCAGTCCATCTTCTTTTTCCAGTAAAATGGCTTTCAGCTCAGGGTGTTTTTCTTTGATGCGCATTGCAGTGGCCAATCCTACAATGCCCCCTCCGATGATGAGGATGTCGTAAGGCATAATGTTATTGTTTTACTACAAAAATTTTTCCGTTCCGGCAACCCTGAATAATGCGGTTGTCTTTGATTTGTTGTTCCAGATAATCTATATGTTCACGGGTGATGGTTTGCCCCGGAGCTACAACCGGAATGCCCGGAGGATAAGGGGTGATATAAAAGGATGAAATCAGTCCCTCTGCTTTATCAATGTTTATTTCAACCCTGTCTTTGAAAAAATAGTTTAATCCTGCAGTTTGTACAGGAGGAATATTGGAAGATACTTCTTTGTTCTT
The DNA here is from genome assembly GCA_028700615.1 of Bacteroidales bacterium. GTDB lineage: Bacteria > Bacteroidota > Bacteroidia > Bacteroidales > UBA4181 > JAQVSH01. The sequence continues at coordinate 1,232 of JAQVSH010000008.1, read as the reverse complement.
TTTGGGAGATTTGGGTGAGAGCCGGCTGGATTCATTTTCAATTTCACTCAGTGCAAAGAACAACTCTCCTTCTTTGGACATCGAGGTCCCTATGGTAAACAGGATGAGAATGGTTCCTTCATGGGTGGTTTTTTCAATTTCAAAGCCTTTGTTTTGCAGGTAGGTCTGAATGGTTTTCACATCCCAGTGCAGTTCCGAAACATCCAGTAAGACTTTCAGAGGATCGTGTCCATAGTTTTTAATGTCAGGAAATTCTTTGAGAAAATCTGAAAAATCGATGATTTTGATTTTCTGCAGGCGGGAACTGATGGCATCCCTGAAACGTTGAGCCTGCTGGAGGGCTTTGGAGATGAGTTTGAATCCTTCCACTTCCATTTGTACACTGCAGACTCCTAAGGAAGCAATGATGTGGTACTGGGGAGAGGTGGAAGTGTAGAGGTAGAATATTTCCCGGAAATAGTCTTCGTCAAAGTCCGGGTCATTGACATGGATGTAGGAGCTTTGACTAAAAGCGGACAGTACTTTATGGGCACTGTGAGTCACGTAGTCTGCCCCTGAAAGTACTGCGGAATATTCTTTAAAGAACGGATGAAAGGAAGCATAGGCAAACCAGGCTTCGTCAATGAATACTTTGATATTGGACCCGTTTTTCCGGTTGGCCTCCCTGACCATTTCCACTACCTTTTTTACAGGAATCAGCAATCCATCGTAGGTGCATCCGGTAAGTACCAATAGTTTGGCATCGGGGTTATCGTAGATGGCCTGTTTAATGTCGCGAAGGGACGGCGGGGCAAATATTCCGTATCTTCCCGAAAAGGGACTGTTCACATAGACCGGGATCGCCTGAACATTCACCATTCCGTAATGAATCGATTTATGACAATTTCTGTCAATAATTGCTTTGTCTCCGGGACGCAGCACCGTTTGCAGAATAATTTTATTGGAGGTGGAAGATCCGTTGGTTACAAAGTAAGTTTGTCTGACATTAAATGTTTTGGCGGCTTTGGCTTCCGCTTCCCCGACATATCCGGTAGAGTCCAGTAAAGATCCCAGATGTTCTACCGAAGCGGAGAGGTCTCCCAGAAACATATTGCTTCCAAAAAATTCATAGAAACCGTTTAAATAGGGAGAGTTCTTAAAACTCGCCCCGCCGGCATGACCCGGAGTATGCCAGGTATAATTGGCTTCTTCTACATATTCCCGGTAAGCACTCCAGAAAGGGGTGCGTCTGC
>JAQVSH010000152.1 GCA_028700615.1 Bacteroidales bacterium | reverse complement strand
GGCAAAGCCCAGTATTCGTGTATGCCTAACGGAAAAGGCGGCGTAGTGGATGATATTATTGTCTATTGTTTTGAAAAAGAAAAATATTTACTGATCGTCAATGCTTCAAATATAGAAAAAGACTGGGAATGGATCCAGCAGCAAAATACGGTCGGAGCATTCTTGAAAATGCTTCCGATCATATGGCCCAGCTCGCTGTTCAGGGACCTTTGGCAACTACTGTTCTACAAAGACTCACCTCTGTGCCTCTTCAAAATATTCCCTATTATCATTTTACAACCGGTCCGTTTGCAGGTGTTTCCGATGTGATCATCTCCAATACCGGATATACGGGAGCCGGAGGTTTTGAATTGTATTTTTATCCTAATGAGGGGATGAAAATCATGAACGCTCTTCTGAATGAGGGTAAAAACGAAGGAATCAGACTGGTTGGTCTTGCAGCCCGTGATACGCTTCGTCTGGAGATGGGCTATTGTCTCTACGGTCATGAACTGAATGACACGACCTCTCCGCTGGAAGCGGGACTTGGTTGGATTACAAAATTTCTGAATTATAAAGATTTTATTGATAAAGATTATCTTCTCTCTCAGAAGACACAAGGAGTAAAGAGAAAACTGGTCGGTTTTGAACTGATAGATAAAGGAATACCCCGTCAGGGTTATGAAATGGAAAACAAGCAGGGGGAAACTATCGGCATAGTCACATCGGGAACGATGTCTCCTTCATTAAAAATCGGCATAGGCATGGGATATGTCGCTACTCCCTATAGTAATCCCGGGACAGAAATTTTGATTTCAATAAGAAATAAAAAATTACAAGCCCGTGTTGTTAAACTGCCTTTTTTAAAACGTGAGTGAGTGAATCATCAGATAGAAGTTTGTTTTTCTCCGGCTGTTTTTGAAGATTTCTTTCGTCCGGAGCTGAATGTTGTAGTGGTAGATGTTCTCCGAGCCACTTCTTCAATTTGTACAGCATTTATTAATGGGGCAGAGAAGTTAATTCCTATTGGAAATGTAGAAGAACTGAAGGGGTTTGTCAATATGGGTCATGTTCTGGCCGGGGAAAGAAACGGATATACGCTTGATTTTGTGGATTTTGGAAATTCTCCGTTCAATTTTACCAGGGATAAGGTTGAAAATAAGACCGTAATTTATAGTACTACCAATGGGACCCGGGCTATTCAGATGGCCAGCCGGTGCAGAAATGTCATTGTAGGTTCTTTTTTGAATATTTCGTCTGTTTGCAACTGGTTGGACTCTCAGGAGGAAGATGTGCTGGTGTTATGTGCCGGATGGAAAAACAGGTTCAGTCTGGAAGATACTCTTTTAGCGGGAGCTATCTGTGAAAAATTGGTTGAAACCGGTCATTTTTCAACTATATGTGACTCTGCTATTTCTGCCATAGACCTTTGGCAACTGGCTAAATCCGATCTGATGAAAACCGTAGAAAAATGTGCCCAGCGGCACAGATTGAAGCAAAAAGGATTGGACGATGTGCTGGAATATTGTTTTACTCCGGATATTACGGATATTATCCCCGTATACGGTAATGGCGTTCTTAAGCCCATGATTTTTTGACATTAAATGGATGCCACTTCTCCTCCTTTACATAAAAAACATTACATTTGCGTTTCCGGATACCGGGATTATTTTATTGGATTAAAAAGGGTAGTCATACAAACATTTATTAAAACATGAAAAAATATAATTTTAACGCCGGGCCCTCGATTCTTCCCCGCGTTGCAATCGAAGAAACTGCAAAAGCAGTATTGGATTTCAACGGTATTGGTCTCTCTATTCTTGAGATCTCACACAGAACTAAAGATTTTGAGAATGTACTGAATGAAGCTGTATCCTTGTTTAAGGAAATCCTCAGCATTCCTGAAGGTTATTCGGTTGTATTTCTCGGAGGGGGTGCCAGTCTGCAATTTTGTATGGTACCTTTTAATCTTTTAAATAAAAAAGCCGCCTATTTGAATACCGGAACCTGGGCAAACAAAGCGTTGAAAGAAGCAAAATACTTTGGAGAAGTTGTTGAAGTGGCTTCTTCTAAAGATAAGAATTATTGTTATATACCTAAAGAATATTCTATTCCTCAGGATGCGGATTATTTTCATATTACCACCAACAACACTATTTTTGGAACAGAGATCCGAAAAGATCTGGATGTAAATATTCCTCTGGTTGCAGATATGTCTTCCGATATTTTCAGCCGTCCCGTTGACATCTCCAAATATGCCCTGATTTATGGAGGAGCTCAGAAAAATCTTGCTCCTGCCGGGCTTACTTTTGTCATTGTTAAGGATGAAATTCTTGGTAAAGTTGAGCGTTCTATCCCTACCATGCTGAACTATAAAACCCATATTGAAAATAATTCCATGTTTAACACTCCTCCTGTATTGCCTATATATACAGCAATGCAGACTCTTCGCTGGTTGAAAAATCTTGGCGGGGTAGCAGCTATGGAAAAAATTAATCTGGAAAAGGCAAAACTTTTGTATGATGAAATAGACAGAAACCGTCTTTTTGTTGGAACTGCCAATACGGAAGACCGTTCTATTATGAATATTTGTTTCGTCATGAAAGAAGAATACAAAGATCTTGAAGAATCTTTTATGAATTATGCTAAATCCCAGGGTATGGTAGGTATCAAGGGACACCGTTCTGTCGGCGGATTCCGGGCTTCCTGCTATAATGCACTTCCTCTGGAAAGTGTTCAGGCCCTGGTGGATTGCATGAGATCTTTTGAAAAGAACAATTAAACAAAAAGACCCTGATGGTCTTACAGATAATCAGGGTTTTCTTTAATGATAAAGAGATAGCAAATGAAAAAAATTTTGGTTGCCACTGAAAAACCCTTTGCGAAGGCTGCTGTCGACGGAATAAAAAAAGTTGCTGATCAGGCCGGGTTTGAGTTGATCCTGCTGGAAAAATATCCTGATTTTAACACCCTGTCTAAAGCGGCTGAAGATGTTGATGCGATGATTATAAGAAGTGACAAGGTCACTCAGGCCCTTGTTGACGTTGCCAAAAACCTTAAAATCGTAGTGAGAGCCGGTGCAGGATATGATAATGTTGATTTGGATGCCTGTACACGTAAGGGAATAGTTGTTATGAACACTCCCGGACAAAACTCCAATGCAGTGGCTGAATTGGCCATTGGGATGATGATATATATGGCCCGTAATCTATTTACTCCCGGATCCGGCTCTGAACTTAAAGGGAAAACTCTCGGAATTCAGGCCTTCGGAAACGTAGGAAAACTGGTTGCAGACATTGCCAAGAACATGGGAATGAAGGTAATTGCCCTGGATCCTTTTGTTTCTGATGAAATGATGAAAGAAAGAGGAGTTGAACCCGTGCATGATATTAAAGCACTTTACAGTGCTTCAGATTATCTTTCTATACACATTCCGGCATTGGACAGCACTAAAAAATCCATTGGATATGAGTTGGCCACATTGATGCCTAAAGGGGCCACCCTGATCAATACAGCCCGTAAAGAAGTGATCGATGAAGACGGGCTCTATAAAGCCATGCAGGAAAGATCTGATTTGAAATATGTCACCGATGTAGCTCCCGATACCTTGACTGCCTTTGTGGAAGCTTTTGGTAAACGTTTTTTTGCAACTCCCAAAAAGATGGGGGCGGAAACTGCCGAGGCCAATATCAATGCAGGAATTGCCGCTGCGGAGCAAATTGCAGATTACTTTAAAACCGGGAATACGCGGTTTAAAGTAAATAAATAGATTGAATTCCGGGAGTCTTTTTTGACTCCCGTTTTTTCAACAAAGACACATCATTATGGCTAAAGTAAAAGGAGCGATCGTGGTGGATATTGAGCGCTGCAAAGGCTGCGAAGTCTGTGTATCGGCATGTCCGCAACAAGTAATCGCCTTGACTAAAGAAGTCAACCGCAAGGGATATCATTATGCCCAACCTGTTCGTGCCGAAGCATGTACGGGTTGCACTAATTGTGCGGTGGTTTGCCCGGACGGAGTGATTTCTGTATATCGGGTCAAAGTAGAAGAATAACCGGCACATTACTGCCATTAATTTGAATTATCGTGGAAGAGTTTGTGTTAATGAAAGGGAACGAAGCCATTGCAGAGGCCGCAATACGGGCCGGCAGCGATGCTTATTTCGGATATCCCATCACTCCCCAGACTGAGATCATGGAATATCTCACCGAAAAAGTGGATTCGGGAGCTACAGATATGGTCGTATTGCAGGCTGAAAGTGAAACAGCCTCCATTAACATGGTCTATGGAGCGGCCAGTTGCGGACGCCGGGTGCTCATTTCTTCATCCAGCCCTGGTATCAGTCTGATGGCTGAAGGCATTTCGTATATTGCAGGAGCAGAACTTCCCTGTATTATTATCAATGTGGCGCGCGGAGGTCCCGGACTGGGGACTATTCAGCCTGCCCAATCTGATTATTTTCAGACCGTAAAAGGAGGAGGGCACGGGGATTATAAGCTTCTTACCCTGGCTCCGTCTTCTGTTCAGGAAATGGCTGATTTTGTATCTTTAGCCTATGAACTGGCTTTCAAATATAGAAATCCTGTCATGATTCTTTCAGATGGGGTTATCGGGCAAATGATGGAGAAGGTAAAACTTCCCAAAAAACAAAAACGTATTACAGAATATCCGGACTGGGCGGTTGTTGGAAGAAAGGAACCCAGAGTCATCACTTCACTAAACCTGGAACCTCTTAAACAGGAAGCTCACAACGCTCATTTATCGGCAAAATATGCACAAATGGAAGCAGAAGAGGTGCGTTATGAAATGACCGGATGCGAAGATGCCGATTATGTTATGGTTGCCTATGGAGCCAGTGCCAGAATTGCTCATAAAACCATGCAATTGCTTCAGGAGAAAGGAATTAAGGTAGGGATTTTCCGTCCGATAACCTTGTTCCCTTTCCCGAAAGAACCTCTTGAAAAACTATCTCACCGTCTCAAAGGCATTCTTTCAGTTGAGATGAGCGAAGGACAAATGATCGAAGATATCCGTCTTTCAGTTCATGACAGAATTCCTGTTTATCATTATGGCCGCAGTGGAGGTGTTGTACACACTCCGGAAGATATTCTGGGTGGTTTTGAAAGATTTTTTTGTTCTAAAACCCCAATCAGTTAAATCATGGAAAATCCTATTATACGTCCTGAAAACCTTGTGTATCAGAAAAGCAAACTGCTTACCGATACAGAGTTTAACTACTGTCCCGGTTGTAGTCACGGAACCGCTACACGTCTGATAGCCGAAGTAGTGGAAGAAATGGGCATTCAATACCAAACGATTGGTATCTCGCCGGTT
>JAQVSH010000151.1 GCA_028700615.1 Bacteroidales bacterium | reverse complement strand
TTGTTTGAATCTCCTGATAAAAGCCGCTTTGTTAACAAGGCAGAGCTTGACTATATACAAAGTGACAATGCCTGTAATGAAAAAGTCAATATTCACTGGAGAAGTCTGATCCGATACAAGCAGACATGGGTGGTTGCCCTGGGTAAGCTTTTTGCCGATCCTGTCTGGTATTTTTATCTCTTCTGGGGAGCAAAATTTTTAAATTCAAGATTTGGTGTTGAGTTGAAGGGCCTTGCGGTGCCTTTGGTGATTATCTATCTTATTGCATGGATTGGAGGAATTTCAGGGGGAGGCATTTCCTCTTTACTTTTGAAAAGAGGCAGAACAGTCAATGTAGCAAGGAAATTTACTATGTTGGGTACGGCTATACTGGTACTTCCGGTTATGATGGTTCCTTTTATTGATTCACTGCCGGTTTGCGTGGGGTTAATAGCCCTAGCCGCTGCTGCCCACAATTCATGGTCTGCCAATATTTTTACTGTTGCCTCCGATCTTTTCCCCAAAAAGATTGTCGGATCTGTAATAGGGTTTTCTACAACCGTGAGCTCATTTGTTTCAATGGGAACCTCGCTTTTAATTGGCTATGCTTTAAATGAAGCAGGTGCCGACGGATATATTTTCCCATTTGTAATTGCAGCTTTTGGTTACCTTACAGGATTGCTGGTAATACATTTGATTTCGCCAAAACTGGAACCTGTTTCCATTGACATATGAATAGAAAAGATACGGTAATTATAATCATTAAAAAAATATAACCATGAAGCGAAGAAATTTTATAAAAAATGCAGCCATGAGTAATCTGGGAATAATTGCTGCTCCGGTAATACTGACAGGTAGCGGCTGGAAGGGAGCAAATGACAGAGTTAATGTTGCTGTTATAGGCATCAGGGGTATGGGTCAGTCACATATTCAGTCATACCAGAAACTTAAAGACGTTGAAGTAACTGCATTATGTGATATTGATGAGAATCTGTTCGGAGAGAGAGTAAAAAAACATTTTACCGGTAAAGGATTACGCGAGCCTAAGCTTTATACTGATATGCGCAGACTTTTTGAAGATAAAACTGTTGATGCAGTTTCAGTAGTTACCCCGAATCACTGGCATGCACTTGCAGGAATATGGGCCATTCAGGCAGGTAAACATGCCAGTATTGAAAAGCCATCCTGCCATACCATAATGGAAGGGAAAAAGTTAATTGAAGCTGCAAAAAAATATAAAGTAATTGTTCAGGACGGAGCGGAACAAAGAAGCAATCCCTGTGCCCGTTCTGCTGTACAGTTTTTGGAAGACGGAAAATTAGGAGAAGTGTACCTGGCAAAAGGTATATGTTATAAATGGCGTGATTCAATAGGTAAATATCCTGATGGTTATATGCGTGAGGATGAAAAGTATGCAAGTACATCAGACAGTAATTCATGGCTGGGGCCGTACACTAAATCATATATGGATAAAGTTGATTATGATATGTGGTTAGGCCCTGCACCGGCAAGGCCTTTTAACCGTAATCGCTTCCATTACAACTGGCACTGGTATTGGGATTATGGTAACGGAGATATGGGTAACCAGGGAGTTCACGAGATGGATGTTGCAAGATGGGGCCTTGGAGTAAAAGTTCCTTCTAAAGTGAGTGCTGTCGGAGGACATATGATGTTTGACGATGATCAGGAAACACCAAACGTATTGATGGCTATGTTTGAGTTTCCCAATCCGGATGGTGGTAGTGACAAGAAGAAGGTAATGCAGTTTGAGGTAAGGCACTGGATGAGCAATCCCGAAGGAAATCATCTCGGATCAGGAGCAGGTCTTGCTAATACCTATATGACCAGTTCGGTCAATGTAGTGGGAAATATTTTTTACGGATCTGAAGGTTATATGCTTAAGGATGTTACTTCCTGGCAGACATTTATGGGTAAGGAGAGACAGACAGGTGCTTCAGGTGAGGGCCTGGGTGACCATTACCAGAATTTTATTAATGCTATACGTGCTAATGATCCGTCGTACCTGACTGCGCCAATCGAAGAGGGGTTTTATTCCTGTGCTCTGATTCATCTTGCAAATATATCATACAGGTTGGGGAGAACACTGAATATTGATACTGAGAAACTTACTGTCATTAATGATGCTGAAGCTAACCTGATGTTAACAAAGGAGTACAGAAGACCATATCTGTTTCCGGATAATGTTTGATCTTTTTAAATTTTGATTTTTTTTAATATGTAATTCGTTGAATTTAATTTCATTCGGATTTCAGGAAATTTCAGCAGACAGAATTGATGCCGGCTTTTAAATGAAGAATTCTCAAAAAAATATTAACATTGCATTTTTAAATACATTTGAGTGGTGTAGAATTCAAAGAAATATTTAAATAAATTAGTAAATACCTTATAAAATTTAATGAAAAATGAAAATTAAAGTTTTTTTAAGTCTTGCAGCGGCCATTTTTTTCTATTCATTTGCTCTGGCTGATTCACCAGGTTCAGGTAAAGTAACAATGAATTCCGGACAAATGCCGTCAGGTGAATGGGAAGTACTGTTTGACGGACAAAGTATGCAGAAGTGGAAAAGTAAATCAGGTGATGGATTTCCGACTCAGGGATGGAAAGTAGAAAATGGTCTTTTATTTTTAGATGGAAAGGGTGGAGGAGATATCATTACAAAAGAGACATATAGCAGCTTTGAGTTAGTTTTTGAATTTAATCTGACAGAAAAGGCTAACAGCGGCATAAAATATTTTGTCGGGAACATTGTTAATAAAGAGACCGGCAGATCTATGGTAAACGGACCGGAGTATCAGATTATTGATGATTTTAATTATCCGAAGATAAAAGATGATCCCAACGGATTGAGTTCCACTGCCTCACTCTACCTGATGATTGAACCCGTGAATAAAAAGCTTAATCCTGCCGGTCAATGGAATACGGGAAAAATAGTTGTCAAAGGCAAAAAGGTTGAGCACTGGCTGAATGGTGTGAAAGTGGTTAAATACAAGAGAGGAAGTAAAGATTTTCTCAAAAGAAAAGCAGAAACCAAATTCAAGAATGACGAGGATTACGGCGAATTGAAAAGCGGTCACATCTTACTGACCGATCATAACGACAAAGTTTATTTCAGAAATATTAAGATCAGAAAGTTGTAGTCTGGCCGGAAGGTTTTTTGATAAAGTTGATACTGTTGTAATTACTGTGATTTAGTGACTTATGAGGCATCAGTATATTACAGCAGAGTTGTAATATTTAATCGCTATAGCTGATCATCATGAGATAGTATTGAACTTTTTCAGATAAAAATCCGTGAATATTTGTATACAAAAAGCTGTTTTACAGCGCACAGGAGTGCCTAAGATATATCTCACATTCAGAATGATAAATGATTAAAAAAATTATTATTCCTGTCATGACAATTTTTCTGGCAGGATCAGCATGTAGCACACAAAAAGATGAATTACCAAACATTGTAATTATTTATACTGATGATGTTGGCTACGGGGATTTAGGTTGTTATGGAGCATCTTCAGTAAAAACTCCCAATATTGATCGTTTAGCCGAAGAAGGCATAAGGTTTGTTAATTCCTATGCCTGTGCATCAACCTGCACTCCCTCCAGATATGCTTTGCTCACAGGTGAATACCACTGGAGGAAACCTCCGGGATGGAGTGTGGGTGAACTGAAGGGAGTAAGCATAGCCCCGGGAGATGCAGGAATGCTTATAGATCCTTCAAAACCAAGTCTTGCTTCAGTTCTTAAGGATGCCGGATATGCCACCGGTGTAGTAGGTAAGTGGCATCTGGGACTTGGCCCGGCAGGGGGGCCGGATTGGAATGGTACCATAAAACCCGGGCCTTCTGAGATAGGTTTTGATTATTCCTGGCTGATCCCGGTAACAGGAGACCGCGTTCCCTGTGTATTTGTCGAAAATGGCAGAATAGCAGGACTCGATCCACATGATCCGGTAAGAGTAAGTTACAATCAGCCGGTCGGACCGGATTCAACAATTTATAATCCGGAGATTACTCCCGACATGATTGTCAGTTATGACGAAACACCACCTGAAAAGTATGGAGGAAACCAGACTGAAAAATTAAAAATGTATCCAAGTTTCGGACACGATCAGACAATTGTTAACGGTGTTCCGAGAATAGGATATATGACAGGGGGAAAGTCTGCCTTGTGGAAAGATGAAGATATTGCCGAAACAATTACTGTAAAAGCTTTGGACTTTATCAACGACAATAAAAGCAGACCATTTTTTCTCTATTTTTCAACCCATGATGTACATGTTCCGCGTGTTCCCGGAGAAAGATTTGCGGGGAAAAGCTCCATAGGAGTATATGGAGATGTTATAATGCAAATGGACTGGTGTGTGGGGAAAATAACGGAGCTGCTTGACGATCTCGGACTGAGTGAGAATACACTTGTTATTTTCACCAGTGACAATGGTCCTGTTCAGGATGACGGATACCATGACGGGTCGGCTGAAATTATAGGAACACATAGTCCGGCAGGCCCCTATAAAGGCGGAAAATACAGCGCTTTTGAAGCAGGGACGAAAGTTCCTTTGATTGTGCGGTGGCCGGGTAAGGTTAGAAAAGGAGTTTCAGAAACTCCATTTAGTCAGATTGATATACTGGCCAGTCTTGCAGCCTTGTCAGGCTATGAAAATCCCAATGGTTTATCGGTCGACAGCCGTAATTCTTTTCCGGTTTTGACCGGTAAAGAGCAGACAGGACGTGATATAATAGTTCAGCAGAATATGGTAGGAGTGATATCAGTTATAAAGGATAACTGGAAATACATAGAACCGGGTGACGGACCTGAATTTAACTTATACACCAGACCTCCGATGCCAATGGGTAACAGTCCTGAACCACAATTATATAATATTGGAAGTGATATAACCGAGGAATACAATCTTGCAAAAGAGAATCCCGAAAAAACCAGGGAACTATCTGATATACTGCAAAAAATAAAGGATAGGAAGTAATGACAAAAAATAGTTATTCAAGAAGACAATTTTTGGGGAAAAGTACTTTATCTGGTCTTGGAATTGGACTGGCATCTGCTTTAGCTCCTGGCCTTTCAAATGCCTCTGAAACAAGATTATTTAAAAAAAGCACAACTAAATTTAATAATGAAGACGCTGAATTTCGCGGAGCTAACATTTCCATTGGTGAAATCATGACCAGGGAGGGATGTGATGAAGCTATTGCAAAAGCAGAAAAAGTTGGATTAAATGCTGTTTTCCTGCAGTTGTGTGCTTCAGTTCTTGCCCAGCCAAAATGGATCGAGACTGCCTGTCAGGATTGGCCCCGATGGGTCAAT
>JAQVSH010000150.1 GCA_028700615.1 Bacteroidales bacterium | reverse complement strand
CATCCCATCCAGAAGTTCATCCAATTCGCTGAGAGATTTTTTACCAAAATTTCTAAATTTCAGCAAATCATTTTTATTGAAACGAACCAAATCACCCAGGGTTTCAACCTCTGCAGCTTTAAGACAATTCAAAGCCCTTACGGAAAGATCTATATCTGCCAGTTTAGTCTTTAAAAGCTGGCGCATATGAAGGATTTCTTCGTCAAATTCCTCGCTGCCAAATTTTTCATCTGAATCCAGTGTAATCTTTTCATCAGAGAACAACATGAAATGGTAGATAAGAATCTTTGCTGCTTCTTTTAAAGCATCTTTGGGATGAATGGTTCCATCGGTTGTGATTTCAAGAATCAACTTTTCGTAGTCGGTTTTCTGTTCAACACGATAATTTTCAACAGAAAATTTCACGTTACGCATAGGGGTGTAAATGGAATCTATTGCGATAACATTGAGATCTGCTTCGGGAATGGAAGATTGGTCTGCTTGTACATAACCTCTCCCCTTATTCACGTTAAAATCAATTTTAAGTTTAACAGAAGGTTCCATATGACAAATCACCAGATCAGGATTTAATACAACAAATCCACTGAAGAATTTATTTAAATCCTTTCCGGTTAATTTATCCTGACCGCTGACAACAACCGTCACTTTTTCTTCATCCGTATTTTCAACCCGTTGTTTGAAAACGAGCTGCTTAATATTGAGGATAATGTCGGTTACATCTTCAACTACACCCTCGATGGTGGAAAACTCATGTTCAACCCCTTCAATTTTAACAGATGATACCGCAAAACCTTCGAGTGAGGATAACAGGATCCTTCTCAATGCATTACCAACGGTGATGCCATAGCCGGGTTCAAGCGGACGAAATTCAAATCGTCCGAACTTGTCATCCGATTCAAGCATAACCACCTTGTCGGGTTTCTGAAATGCTAAAATTGCCATATTGTATTATTTAGAGTACAGTTCGACGATGAGTTGTTCCTTGATATTTTCAGGGATATCCTCGCGTTCCGGACAGTTAAGAAATTTCCCTGAAAGACTGCTGCCATCCCATGACAACCAGGAATATCTGGATTGACGGGAAGAAGCCACCGCAGTTGTAATAACTTCCAGAGCCTTTGATCTTTCGCGTACAGCAATCTCGTCGCCCGGACGAACTATACGTGAAGGAATATTTGAAACCGTACCATTCACGGTGATATGACAATGAGAAACCAACTGTCTCGCAGCCGCACGTGTAGGAGCTATTCCAAGACGATAAACCACATTGTCCAGCCGTGATTCCAAGAGTTGCAAAAGGATTACACCGGTAATGCCCTGACTTCTCTGTGCCTGATCAAAAAGATTTTCAAACTGACGTTCCAGAAGGCCATAAGTATATTTAGCTTTTTGTTTTTCTAAAAGCTGAACACCGTATTCTGAGGATTTTCTTCTTTTTTTATTAGCACCATGTTGTCCTGGAGGAAAATTCTTTTTCTCAAAATACTTATCGGCGCCATAAATCGGCTCTCCGAATTTTCTTGCAATCTTAGTAGTGGGACCTGTATATCTTGCCATTTTTAATTATTTTTATATTTCAAAACAACGAAAGTAAAATCGTCTTAACCTGCATTTCGATTAGACTCTTCTTCTTTTCGCAGGACGACAACCATTGTGGGGCAGCGGGGTGACATCAACGATTTCAACCACTTCAATCCCAGCTCCATGAATAGTACGGATAGCAGACTCACGTCCTGATCCGGGTCCCTTTACAAAAACCTTGACTTTACGCAAACCCATATCATAGGCTACTTTAGCACAATCTGCAGCAGCAGTCTGGGCTGCATAAGGAGTATTCTTTTTAGAACCCCTGAAACCCATCTTACCTGCAGAAGACCATGAAATAATCTGTCCTGTTGCATTACACAACGAAACAATGATATTGTTAAATGAAGAGTGAATATGTGCCTGACCGTTGGGTTCAACCTTTACAACTTTCTTCTTTGTTGTACCTGATTTTTTTGCCATAATGTAATCTGTCTAACGATTATTTAGTTGCTTTTTTCTTATTAGCCACTGTTTTCTTCTTACCTTTTCTGGTGCGCGCATTGTTTTTGGTACTTTGACCTCTTACAGGTAACCCAATACGATGGCGGACTCCCCGATAACATCCGATATCCATCAGACGTTTAATATTTAACTGAACCGAAGAACGAAGTTCACCTTCGACTTTGAATTCGGCATTCAGAATGGTACGGATTTTATTCAAATCCTCATCATCCCAATCCTGAACTTTTTTATCATACGAGATTCCTGCTTCATCCAGGATTCTACGTGCAGAGCTCCGGCCAACACCATAAATGTATGTCAGACCTATTTCTCCTCTTTTATTCTTGGGTAAATCAACACCAACAATTCTTGCCATATCGTTAAGAAAAAATGTTACAGATTTAAATTATTAACCCTGACGTTGTTTAAACTTTGGATTCTTTTTATTGATCACATATAAGCGGCCTTTACGCCTCACAATCTTGCATTCGCTCGACCGTTTTTTAATAGAAGTTCTTACTTTCATTGCTGCTTGTATTTTATTTTGTTTCTTATTTACTCTGAAAAACCTATTTATACCTGAATTTTATTCTGCCTTTGGTAAGATCATAGGGAGACATTTCTACCTGAACCCTGTCACCCGGAAGTATCCGGATATAATTCATTCGCATCTTTCCTGAAATATGGGCGGTGATTACGTGGCCATTCTCCAATTCTACCCTGAACATGGCATTGGATAATGCTTCTATAATAACTCCGTCCTGCTCGATTGATGCTTGTTTAGACATACTTTGTTTCTCAGAATAAAAATCAACAACTTTTTAAGTTTGCAAAAATATCATTTTTTTGCTTTCAACGCTTCATCTACATAGAAAAAGGTAGAAAGAACATCTGCTTTATCTTTCTTCACTGCAACAGTCAGTTCAAAATGTGCCGCCGGCAAACCGTCTTCCGCACATATTGTCCATCCGTCACGAAGTTGTTTGACAAATCGTTTCCCCATGGTAATCATGGGTTCGATACAAAATGTCATGTTATGCGTCAATTTGGGTCCGGTACCTCTTTTCCCATAATTCGGGATTTCAGGACTTTCATGCATTTTCTTCCCGACCCCATGACCAACCAACTCTCTTACAACACCATAACCAAACGACTCGGCATATTCCTGAACTGCGTATCCTACATCTCCCACTCTGTTGTTTTCAACAGCCTGTGCTATCCCCCTGAATAAACTCTCTTTTGTAACCTGAAGTAATTGCTTTACTTCAGAAGAGACTTCACCCACTTCAAAGGTGTAAGCACTGTCCCCGACATATCCGTTCAATGTGGCACCACAATCAACAGATACAATATCTCCTTCTTTTAAAACACGTTCGGAAGGAAACCCGTGAACTACCTGTTCGTTAACCGAAGTACAAATACTGTACGGAAAACCGCCATAGCCAAGGAAAGTCGGATAAGCTCCGTGATCCCGGATATAGGCTTCAGCCATTTTATTCAGATAGATCGTCGTAACACCCGGTTGAACCAGACTTGCCAGCATCCCCAGTGTTTTTGAGACCAGAATACCTGCTTCACGCAGCAACTCGACTTCCTCGTCTGTTTTAGTATTCATCAAAGAACGTTTACTACTAATTGCCGTAACGGCCCTTAATCCTGCCGGATTTCATCAATCCGTCATAATGTCTCATCAATAAATAACTTTCTATTTGTTGAAGAGTATCCAAAACAACCCCCACCAAAATCAACAGGGATGTGCCTCCGTAAAAACTTGAAAATTGAGTTCCAACCCCTGCAATCGCAGCAAAAGAAGGAAGAATAGCAATAAACGCAAGGAAAAATGAACCCGGGAGGGTAATCTTGGACATAATATCATCCAAATACTCTGAGGTCCTTTTACCCGGCTTCACCCCGGGAATAAAACCGCCATTGCGTTTCATTTCTTCTGCCATCTGAACCGGATTAATGGTAATCGCGGTATATAAATATGTAAAACCAATAATCAGAATAGCAAATACAAAGTTATACCAGAATCCCTGGATATTAGAGAATACCGCAGCAAAACCGGTTAATGATTCTGAATTGGCAAAACCTGCAAAAGTGATAGGGAGAAACATAATTGCCTGGGCAAAGATAATAGGCATAACTCCTGAAGCATTTACCTTCAACGGGATATACTGCCTTACACCTCCGTATTGTTTATTGCCTACAATTCTTTTTGCATACTGAACAGGAATACGACGTGTTCCCTGAACCAGCATAATTGCAGCACCGATCACAACTACCCATACAATAATTTCTACCAAAAAGGTAACCAAACCTCCTCCCTGACCTTCCAGACGGGTTGCCAGTTCGGAAAACAAAGCAAAAGGCAGACGGGCAATAATACCTACCATGATGATAAGTGAAACCCCGTTTCCAATTCCTTTATCAGTAATTCTTTCTCCAAGCCATAAAACGAACATACTTCCTGCCGTCAGAATGCATACTGAAAATACCTGAAACATAAATCCTTTAATAATAAAGGCTTCAGCGGGAAGCTGAACATGCAGGTTGGCCATATAACTGGGGGCCTGAAGCAGTAATACGATAACGGTTAGATAACGTGTCCATTGATTTACTTTACGGCGTCCGCTTTCCCCTTCACGCTGAAGTTTCTGAAAATAAGGGACAAGCATAGTCATCAATTGTATTACGATGGATGCGGAGATATACGGCATAATCCCCAGGGCAAACACGGAAGCATTAGAGAAAGCTCCTCCTGAGAACATATCCAATAAACCCATCACACCGGTAGCTGTCTGTGATTTAAGATTCGCCAGCATGGTCGGATCAATACCTGGAAGAAGTATGAAGGATCCGAGTCTGTAAACTACGAGAAGACCTAAAGTAAAGAGAATACGGGTTCGTAACTCTTCAATCTTATAGATATTCTTTATAGTTTGAATAAGTGTTTTCATAATAACCTAAAGTATTTCAACGGTTCCTTGCATTGCTTCAATAGCTTGTTGTGCAGACTTGGAAAATGCATGTGCCTTAATATCAAGTTTCTGGGTTAATTCTCCTTTACCCAAAACTTTTACCAGATCTTTTCTTGCAACCATTCCGGCCGTAGCCATACATTCGACATCAATGGTGGTCACTCCGGTTTTCTTGGCAAAAGCTTCCAATACATCCAGATTAACCGCTTTATACTCAACTCTGAACAGATTTTTAAATCCAAATTTGGGAAGACGGCGTTGTAAAGGCATTTGTCCACCTTCAAATCCAATTTTCTTGGAGTATCCGGAATTGCATTGGGCTCCTTTATGCCCTTTTGTGGAGGT
>JAQVSH010000149.1 GCA_028700615.1 Bacteroidales bacterium | reverse complement strand
CGCATTTAGCGAGAAGGACTTTTGTCGGGAACCTTTACAATAAGGTGCAGGATCCCAACCTGGTCGGCAGCCTCAGCGGGCATAAAGAGGGGAGTAGGGCGTTCGCCCGCTATAGAACCATAAACATTGACATCAAAGCGGACTTGATAGACAAGCTGTAAAAACCGCCCCCAATTCGGGGGCGGTTTTGTTTCCGGACCCCTTGTTGTCCCACTCAAAACAATGGGACACTTGGGACAAGTGGGACAATAAGCCCTTTGATGCCTTCTTTATATGCCCTTATGTGGTAATGGTAATTTTATGTATGGCTTAACGTTTTTTCTAAATACTAACAGCAATATTAGTGTCTTGATATTCTTTTTGTTAAATAAATGATTGTTTTTATCTAGACATCTTAAATCTAAATATTTATACCTTTGATTAATAACATACTCGGTTTATTGTAACTCATATATGATAGCATTTAAATACAGAAGTAATATTAATATTAGGCACGATACTTTTTCTTTACTTCAGAACGAAATATTCGTACCAAATCTTCTTCAGTTAAATGACCCTTATGAAGAAGCTGTTTTTAACGCTTTAATTGTTTTTTCAAAAAAAGATCTATCAAAATTTGGTGAAGCAAACAGAATTTTAGAAAAATATAGACAAAATGTTGGTATTTACTCAATGTCTTTACCAAAGGATCCCTATATAACATACCCAGACAATGAATTAATGTGGGCACATTATGCCAATTCTCATAAGGGATTTTGTCTTGCGTATGATGTAGATATATTAATATCAGATTATGTAAAACAAAAAACGGTCAAGATGGTAAAAGTAATTTATGAAAATTGGGAAAACATAAATTTGTCTCAACATGATATCTATCAATCCCTTTTAGGCATCAAATCTCCAAATTGGCTATATGAGAATGAGATTCGTTTGATTTTTGACAGTCCTGGTATAAAGGAATATAGTTATGAGGCATTAAAAGCTGTTTATTTTGGGTCTCGGATGAAACAACAAGAACGGGAAATTATAATAAAAAATTTCGATGGTGATAAAGTAGATTTTTATGAGATTATCCCGGAAAAAAACAAATATAGACTTATTGCATTAAAAATTTCAAGTAACGATATCTATAGAAGGGACCGTTTACCAGAAAGAATATATGAAATATTGTCGTCCGGGATTTTGGCTACGGTGCAAAATTTTACTGTTCTATACAAAGATTTAGATAAATCATCTAACGCAATAGAATATTTTATATATAAATTTCGACAGGAGCATGCTATAAAAGCATCAAATATCACAGTCATTGATGATAAGATGGTAGAACCATTGTTAGATAAGAAACCGCTTACAATAATTGAGCACAATCTCTTATCTGAACATTGGGTTGCATTCTCCTCTTTTGATGCTCCTGATTATATTTGGATGTACCCGGCAAAGGAAGATATTCATCAGGATAAGCTCTCTAAGTCTATCCAACAAATAGTGGGTAAAAATTAAAACATGTAAATCCATAAAGAAACAATTTTTCGTGTTCTCTTTCCACTTCCCCCTTGTCCCATCCCCCTATACGGGACAGAGAGACACCTGGGACAAGTGGGACACCCCGGGACATTATATCCTTTGATAATGCCTAATAATACCATTATCAGGGATGAATTTCTTCCGGATATCAGAAAAAAATGAAGAATCAACATAAACGGGTCAAATTCAAAGTCACAAGTATAACGAAAGGAATAATTCTGTATTTTGTACAAGTTCTGATTTAGGTTCCAAAAGTTCCTTCTAAGACCCTATTCTTCGCTCAAAAAGCGTTCCGTTTACCACTAAAAACCTGATTTAATATACTTGTTCCATGATATAATGCGCTCATTATTTCAAAAACTAATTATGATGAAAAAAAACATATTACTACTTGTAATGGGGTTGCTTTTATTTTCTTGTGGCCCTCAGGACAATCCTAATCCTGTTATACCTTCTGTCAGCACAGGCGAGGTAAGCAATATCACATCTACAACAGCGACTTGTGCTGGTAATGTGACTTCAGAGGGTGTATCATCTGTAACTGCACGGGGAGTCTGCTGGAGCACTTCGCAGAATCCCATGATATCAAATTCCAAGACAACAAACGGGAGTGGTTTGGGGGCTTTTCTCGGAAATATCACCGGTATGTCTCCGAACACCACTTACTATGTGAGAGCATACGCAACTAATTCTGAAGGTACGACATATGGGGAGCAAAAAACTTTTACTACAAATGCACAACAAGCAATCCCATCTGTTACAACAGGTAATGTTACAAATATCACATCCACAACAGCGACTTGTGCTGGTAATGTGACTTCAGAGGGTGTCTCATCTGTAACTTCCCGTGGTGTCTGCTGGAGCACATCGCAGAATCCCACGATATCTAATTCCAAGACAACAGATGGCACAGGCGTGGGAGCTTATACCAGCAACATCACTGAACTTTCTCCTAATACCACTTATTATGTAAGAGCCTATGCAACCAACGTACAGGAGACAACCTATGGAGAACAAAAATCATTCACTACCAATCAAGCCATACCTGTTGTAGTTATAGGTGAAGTAACCAACATAACTACCACAACAGCGACTTGTGCTGGTAATGTAACTTCAGAGGGTGTCTCATCTGTAACTTCCCGTGGTGTCTGCTGGAGCACATCGCAGAACCCCACGATAGCAGATTCCAAGACAACAGCTGGCACAGGCGTGGGAGCTTATACCAGCAACATTACTGATCTTTCTCCTAATACCACTTATTATGTGAGGGCCTATGCCACGAACTCTGAAGGGACCGCCTATGGAGAGCAAAAGACCTTTAATACCCCTTATGAAACATTTATTGATAGTCGGGATTATAAAGAGTACAAAATAGTAACCATTGGTTCACAAGTATGGATGGCAGAAAACTTGGCATATTTACCCAGTGTGGTAGGCCCGTCAACAACGTCTGATATAGAACCCTTGTATTACGTTTACGATTACAATGGCACAGATATAGATGCTGCCAAAGCCACAGAAAACTACCAAACCTATGGTGTCCTCTATAACTGGCCGGCAGTTATGAATGGGGCCTTGACCAGTAATACGATACCAAGCGGTGTACAGGGAGTGTGTCCTGCAGGCTGGCATTTACCCAGTGATACAGAATGGAAAGAATTGGAGATGTACCTTGGGATGACTCAGGAAGAAGCAGATGAATTTACGACTCGTGGTACAGACGAAGGTAGTAAACTGAAAGAAGCAGGGACAACTCATTGGCGCTATCCCAATGCCGGAGCCACCAACTCAAGTGGTTTCACAGTTCTTCCAGGGGGGCAGCTATATTCGTACGATGGTAACTTCGTTGGGGTGAGCACTACATGTATGTTCTGGACTTCAACTCAATGGGAAGACGACTCTGCTGTCCTGCGTATATTAGCTGTGGCCGAACCAACTGTAATGAGAAGTGGCCAAGAAAAAGGTAGAGGTTATTCTGTTCGGTGTATAATGGATTATCAAAAGGAACCTGGATCAAGTCCGGATTATGGGATTTTTACAGATCAAAGAGATTTAAAAGTTTATAAAACAATTACCATAGGAGGTAAGGAATGGATGGCAGAAAACTTAGCGTATCTACCATCTGTAAACCAACCGTCATCATGGTCATACGATTTACCACATTATTATGTATACAATTATTATGGCACAAATGTAGAAGAAGCAAAAGCTACATACGAATATAAAAACTATGGCGTTCTCTATAACTGGCCGGCAGCAATGAATAGCGCTTCAAGCAGCGACGCAAAACCCAGCGGTATACAAGGTGCCTGTCCGGCAGGATGGCATTTACCCAGTGATGCAGAGTGGAAAGACTTAGAAATGTACCTTGGGATGACTCAGACAGAAGCAGATAAAGAAGGGTATCGGGGTACAGACGAAGGAGGAAAATTTAAACATCCGTGGGAAGAGTATTGGTCAAATCCAAACAGAGGAGCTACGAATTCAAGTGGCTTCACAGCCCTTCCAGGGGGGTATATGTTCGGGGATCCCAGTATGTACTTCTGGGTACAAAACTTTGGAGGTATGTGGTGGACTTCAACTCAAGAGGATGAAGGGGAAGCTTGGTCACGTATATTATCGTACTTAGTAAGCACTGTAAGCAGAGAGTCAGAACGAAAAATGTGGGGGTATTCTGTCCGTTGTTTACGGAATTAGGCTTAATTTATTTGACTAAAGACTATTTGTCTATTTTTTGTACTTCAATATCAAAGCATTCAGCTTGGTGAAGACGGTAATGATTTGTCAGAGCTCTGTCTAAATTTTTGTCAAAGGCGGTTAATTTTCAATTGGCCTCCTTATCCCCACTTGTCCCACTCACCATACCGGGACACTTGGGACACTTGGAACCCCCGTACCCCTACATCCTCCGCCACCCAACGACCTCCAGATCCAGCCCGGCCACTAGTAACGCAACCTCCTCTAGATTACCCGCCCCCAACCATTTCTTCAACTTCAAAAAAGTTGGGTGCGACATCGCAGCCCCGGGCTGCACAAAACCCCCGGGCTCCCCACAACCCCCAAATCCCCCAAAACCCTCAGCCACTTCAACATTTATCCGCTCTTTCCGGTGCTGCTTTATCAGCAGATCCGCAATATCCACATGATTGGCTCTATCCTCAGAAGACGCGCTTTTCTCCAGTACATCCGATACCACAATATCCAGTCCCCTGACCTGGGACAACTTTTCTTTCCACTCCAAATACCCGTCCACATCCGGAAACGCCACGACCTTACGGCCCTTGAGCACCTGCAGCCGGTCATTCAGTTGTGATTTCCCGCCCGTGGCCAGCCAAATGTATTCCGGCCAAAAGGAACTGCAGATCACCGCCGTCTTCTCGCTTTCCACCAGGGCCAACGGCCTGAACGGGTATCGTTTCAAAAGATGTTCCCCAAACAGGCACTGGGTCAACTCCCATCTGTCGGGAAGACGCAACAATGGATCTGCGGACTGTTTCAAAATGGAATGCACCCAGGTGATTTTCCCACCGATTTTTTCATCCTTGACCCGGTGCCCGGTCTGGCGGTCATATTTCATGATCTTCCCCGTACGGCAGCGACCCTCCGTATCTATCTGGTAGAAGATTACATCCCTGCTTTTTGTCACGCCTATAAGGTACTCTTTTACGATTTTGCCGGTGTTCTCCCTCCCAATCAACCCGGTCAGGAACGCTGTGAAATCGCTGTCTATTGCCGGATTTACCGAGCTTTTTACTATATCCGTCCCGATGGTCCATAATTGTTTTTTTACTGTTGTTTTTATCGTTGGCCGAGGTATGCGGAAAAAGTTGTCTTTCCAGTC
>JAQVSH010000148.1 GCA_028700615.1 Bacteroidales bacterium | reverse complement strand
CAGCCAGATTGCCAAAGAACAGTTTCCGGATGTCGTGATCCCTACCTTTTTGGTTAACACGGTATATCCGGGAGCCTCGCCGTCTGATATTGAAAATCTCGTCACCAGACACCTGGAGAAAAATATCCGTTCTGAAAAAGACATCAAAAAAGTGACCAGTCAGTCTCTCCAGGATATGTCTATGATTCAGGTGGAGTTCCAGACCGGGGTGGAGACGAACGAGGCCAAGCAACGCATTAATAATGCCATTGATAAGTCCAAACAGGATTTGCCCAATGACCTTCCGGATGACCCGGTTGTAATTGAAATTAATGTTTCGGATATTCCGATCATGAGTATTAATTTATCCGGAGACCAGGATCTTGTAACCCTCAAGAAATATGCCGATATGGCACAGGATCAGATTGAGGGCCTTCAGGAAATTAATCGGGTGGATATTGTCGGAGCCCTGGACCGGGAGATTCAGATTAATGTCGATATGTACAAAATGCAGGCTGCCGGGGTGAGTTTCTCCGCGATACAGCAGGCCATTGCGTATGAGAATCTGACGGTTTCTGCCGGAACCCTGAAAATGGGAGGGATGGCAAGATCTCTGAGGGTTGTGGGTGAGTTTGCAGATATTGAAACCATCCGAAATATTAAATTGACAGGATCAGGGGGCGCCAAAGTGGCCATCCGGGAAATTGCCGACGTGGTGGACGGTTTTCTGGAGCAGGAGAGTTATGCCCGCCTGAACGGAGAAAACGTAGTAACCCTGAGCGTGGTAAAAAAGAGCGGGGAAAACCTGCTGGATGCTTCTGATAAAGTCAAGGAAATCATGAGCACTCTCCAGAAAACCTCTTTCCCGAAAGATCTGCAGATTATTTATACGGGTGAGCAGTCAAAATTTACCCGGTCGATGCTTAAGGAGTTGAATAACACCATTATCATGGGATTTATTCTGGTAATCACGGTGCTGATGTTCTTTATGGGAGTCACCAACGCCTTCTTTGTGGGCATGGCGGTGCCTTTATCCATGTTTCTGGCCTATATTGTCCTGCCGGGTATAGGATATACCATGAATATGCTGGTCATGTTTTCTTTCATTTTTGCCCTCGGGATCGTTGTGGATGACGCCATTGTGGTGATTGAAAACACCCACCGTATTTTTATGAAAGAAAAAGATCTGAGCATTGTAGATGCTGCTAAAAAAGCAGCGGGAGAAATTTTTCTTCCCATATTGTCAGGAACCCTTACCACGCTGGCTCCTTTTTTCCCTTTAATTTTCTGGGAAGGAGTCACCGGCCAGTTCATGGTATATATACCGGTCACTGTGATTATCACTTTGCTGGCATCCCTGTTGGTTGCCTATACGATCAATCCCGTGTTTGCGGTCTCTTTTATGAAAAGGGATCAGGAACATTCAATGGATGAAAAAAAGAAGAAAAATCGCAAAATCTATTCTTATGCTTTGACTTTGCTTCTGCTTTCGGTTCCATTCTATTTGATTAAACAGTCATTTGTAGGCAATCTTTTACTTATACTCACGGTATTGTACTTATTCTACAATCTGTGGCTAAAATATGTAATTCGGCATTTTCAGAATTTTCAGTTGCCGGCTCTGATGAGGGGATATGAGAAAATTCTTCGTTATGCCCTTTATGGAAAGAGGCCTTACTATTTTTTATATGGAACCATTGGAATTTTAATTTTCTCTTTTGTTCTGGTAGGGGTGATGTCTCCACCCATTGTTTTCTTTCCGGAAAATGAACCCAGCACGATTTCAGTTTTTGTTAAACTACCGGAAGGTACGGATGTAAACCGGACGAATGAAGTAGCAAAAAAAGTTGAAGTGATGATCAACGGCATTTTAGGAGAAGGAAATCCGGATGTGGAATCCGTTCAGACAAATGTGGCTGCAGCCGCTTCTGAAAATAGCATGGACGGAGGCTCTATTATGTACAATAAGGCCAAGATTACCATCAATTTCAAAGAATTTGCCGACAGAACCGGACCTTCTACTTATACCTATCAGGAGGCCATTCGAGAAGAAGTAAAAAAACTACCGGGTGTAGAAGTGACCCTGGCACAGGATGAAATGGGACCTCCTACGGCAAAACCCGTAAATATTGAAATTTCGGGAGAAGAAATGCCGGCTCTGATTGCCACCTCAAAAAAACTGAAAGCTTTTTTGATTGATTCTGTCGGAATCAGGGGAATGGAAGATCTGCGTTCCAATTTTATTGATAATAAACCTGAGATTATTATTGATGTAGACCGGTTAAGAGCCAACGAACTCGGCATTACTACCGGACAAATCGGTTCGGCCTTCAGGACCTCGGTGTATGGAACTGAAATATCAAAATACAGGGAAGGGAAGGATCAATACCCTATTATGTTGCGTTATAAGAAAGAGCAGAGGGAAAATATTGACGCCCTGATGGAATCCCAGCTAACGCTTGCAGGAATGTCCGGTGTACGGCAAATCCCCATGTCTGCATTTTCTACCATTCGTTATAATGATTCTTATGGGGCCATTTCCAGAATTGATGAAAAAAGAGTGATTACGCTATCATCCAATGTACTGAACGAATATAACGCGACCGAGATTAACCGTGAAATTGCTGCCGCTTTGCCCCGTTTTACAATGCCCGACGGAGTGACTGTCCAGATCACCGGAGAACAGGAAGATCAGCAGGAAGCGGTTGAGTTTCTGTCCCTCGCTTTTGGGATTGCAATTTTTATTATTTTATTTATTCTCATTACCCAGTTTAATTCCATTATGAGAATGGTAATCATTCTGAGTGAGGTGATTTTCAGTATCAGCGGAGTGTTACTGGGCTTTTCCCTTTTCAGAATGCCTATTTCTGTGATTATGACCGGGATGGGAATTATTGCGCTGGCGGGCATTGTGATCAGAAACGGGATACTACTGGTGGAATTTACCGATGTGCTCAAAGGTCGTGGAATGTCCACCCGGGAAGCCATTATTCAGGCGGGAAAGACCAGAATTATTCCGGTTCTTCTGACCGCTGCCGCCACTATTCTGGGTCTTGTGCCTTTGGCCATTTCTTTGAATATAGATTTGGTGTCATTAGTAAGCTCTTTTAATCCCCACATACATTTTGGCGGGGATACCGGAGCCTTCTTCGGCCCTATGGCCTGGAGTATTATTTTCGGATTGTCATTTGCCACTTTTCTGACCCTGATTATGATCCCTGTGATGTATTTTATCGGGTATTCTTCATCGATTTTTACAGAACGGAGGGTTCGTAAATTTAAATTATAAGAAAAGGAGATTAACTTTACATCCGAAATGAGTTTTAAAATGTAAATGCTATGCAAATAACACTTATTGGTGCAGGCAATATCGGATCCAGTCTTCTGGAAGGACTTCTGCATGAAGGCAGCCAGAATCCCGGAGATATTACCATTTCGGATGTGAATCTTCAGGCCCTGGAGCATTATCGTTCATTGGGAATGAACACAATGACAGATAATGCAGGGGCTGTTTTGGGATCTTCCCTGATCTTTGTTTGTGTAAAGCCTTGGTTAATAGAGGAAGTGCTCGGTGAGATCATGCCTTCTTTAAAGCCGCATCAGATCTTGATTTCTTTTGCCGCCGGGGTTTCTATAGACCGGATTGCCAAAGAAACCGGAGAACAACCCCTTTGCCGGGTCATTCCCAACACCGCCATGGCGGTCAATGCTTCCATGGGTTGTATTGTACCTGCTCCCTGGACAACACCTGATCAGGTTTCTGAGGTACAGAAATTTCTTTCAAAGGTGGGCAATACCCTGATCATGAAAGAAACGGAATTGGACGCAGCCACTATTCTGGCATCCTGCGGAACCGCCTTTGCACTTCGTTATCTCAGGGCTTCCATTGAGGCAGGCGTTGAGATAGGCCTTCGTCCGGGAGAAGCTACCGTTCTTGCAGCACAATCTATGCTCGGGGCTGCGAAAATCATTCTGGAGGGTGGCGGACATCCTGAACAGGAGATTGACAAAGTGACCACCCCCAAGGGAAGCACAATTACCGGATTGAATGCCATGGAAAAGGGAGGTTTTTCTTCTGCCCTGATTCAGGGAATACTGACTGCCAATGGCTTATACAAGAAGAATTAATTACGATGGGGTAAAGTCGTATTTTTCTCTTTTTTTCTCTTTCTTCAAGATCGGCTGCTTCACTTTTGGGGGCGGGTATGCCATGATTATGATGATGCAAAGAGAGTTGGTCGACAAAAAAAAATGGACCAGCGAAGAGGAATTTTTAAATTATCTTTCGCTGGCCCAATCTTCTCCCGGGCCTATGGCCATTAATACTGCCATTTTGATCGGATACAGCCGTCTTAAACTCAGGGGCGCTTTTGCGGGTTTTCTGGGGGCGGTTCTGCCTTCTTTTCTGATTTTGCTCGGAATTGCCATGTTCTTTTCCAGAATATATCAGGATCCTGTGGTGGTCAGTATTTTTAAAGGAGTTCGTCCGGCAGTAGCCGCCCTGATTCTTTATCCTGTTTTTTCTTTTGCCAAAGATCTCAAGTATTGGGAATATCCGCTTTTGCTTGCGATCGGAGTGGCGATCTATTTTTCGATTTCTCCCATCTGGTTTATCATGGGCACTATACTGGTGGCAGTGCTATACGTATATCATAAAACACGCACTCTGAAAGAACCGTCATGATCTATTGGCAACTCTTTGTCGCTTTTTTCAAGATCGGATTGTTTGGATTCGGTGGCGGCTACTCTATGTTATCATTGCTTCAGGCAGAGATTGTGACCCATCATCATTGGATCACCACCACTGAATTTGCCGATATTGTGGCTATTTCCCAGATGACCCCGGGTCCGATTTCCATCAATTCCGCTACTTATATAGGATATACCACCACCGGATCAGTCTGGGGATCTGCTATTGCAACCATGGCCCTTTGCCTGCCCTCTCTTATTTTGATGATTGCTGCCTCTTATTTTTATGTTCGTCTGAGAAATAATCTATATGTATCTCAAATTATCAGGAGTTTACGTCCGGTAGTGATTGGAATGATTTTAGCAGCGGCTTTAATGTTGTTTAATAAAGAAAATTTTATTGATTACAGAAGTTATTTCATCTTTGCAATAGCTCTGATAGCTACTCTTAGAAAAGCAAATCCTCTTCTTGTGATCTCCGGTGCCGGAATCGCCGGCTATATATTGTTTTGAACAGCCTAAATTTTATTCAGGTGAATATTTTGCTGAAAACAGGACTTTTTCTCTCTTTACTCCTTTCTCTTCAGGGGATAAAAGCCCAGGATGTGGATGCACTGATACAGGAGGGCCTGATGCTTCATGAAAAAGAAAAATATACCGAAGCCATCCGGGTTTATCAGAAAGCATTGGACATTCTTCCCGAAT
>JAQVSH010000147.1 GCA_028700615.1 Bacteroidales bacterium | reverse complement strand
AAAAACGTGAATATCCCGGGGCAGACATTCTCATTCATCCGGAGAGCAGTTGTTCCACAGATCCGGAAATAATGGCCATGGATAATGTTTTCTTTTACTCGACCTCCGGTATGATCAATCATGTGCGGCAATCCGGGAAAAAGGAATTTGTTATTGTTACCGAACCCGGGGTCATTTACCGGATGAAAAAGGAAAACCCTCAAAAGACATTTATTCCCGTAAGCGACACAATCGTCTGTTCCGATATGAAAAGAGTAACTCTTGAGAAGGTGCTTCACGTTCTGCAAACAGAAAGTCCCCGGGTCAGGATTGAAAAACCGCTGCGTGAGAAAGCCCTGTTACCCATCATGCGCATGCTGGAAATTTGACGTCTTCCAAACATTGAACTTCCAAAGTAGAACTGCCACTGATCTTGCGAACACAGGATATTCTTAATTTACAGGATTAAGCAGATAGATTTCTCTCTTTGAAAAGCAAAGCTTTTTATGCTATTATTGTTTGTATATAGTATAATTATTACTTTTGTAAAGAGTATTGATTTTGAATAAATTCAAAATCTTCAATGTTCCGCAACAAGTTTTGCTCTTCTTTGCCAGTAATTATACAAAATACGAAAGCAGAGTTTATATCTATCCAGTTCCGGTTCGTGTTGTTAAAATAATCGGCTCTGAACGACAATCGAACGAATTGTCTTACCTGCTAAGAGTCCCGATGTAATCTACGTTAAATACTCACTCACCGAGAACATCAAATAATAAGTAGCTAAACACTAGTGTATTAATTGTTTGTAAAGCTTTAATAAATATGCAATGAAAAAAATAATCTTTATTTTACTATTAGTCAATTTTTTGCCGATTTTCGCTTCTGCAGAAGAATACTATTATGCTTTTATGACCACATGCGGACATACTGCTTGGTTAACAACTCACCATGATTTAAGTAACGCCGAAATTCTAGAATATGGTGATCATTATGAAGCTCTATATTGTTCGACAACATTACAGGAACCAATTCCATAATATAATGTATTGATTTTTAAAAATATACAATAGTGTTTTTTACATAATGATTGCCTTATTTAGAGGAAAAATAAATGATTTTGAGTATAACGTTTTCTGTACAATAAGTTATAAATTTATAAAAGGAAAGATAATATGATAAAATATATATATATCTGCCTGTTATCAGGCCTCTTGTCTTCTCAGTTACTTGTGGCACAGGATATTATTGGTGTTGCTTCCCATCGTTTTCAATACGTCTGTAAATACAAAAAAGACAGCCTTAAGCAAGGATACTTCAATGATCTGTTTTTTCTGGATACGGGGAACAATCTTTCCCGGTTCTACAGCCAGATAACACACCTGCGTGATTCTGTACAAGCTGCCATGCTGGCTGAAGGTGAAAACATTTACGTCATTCAGGAAGAGCTCCGGAAATACGGTCGCGGTAATTTATATATCATTGTCAAAACACCGGAGAGAATTGTTTTTAGCGACAGGCTGGTGACTTCCCGATTTTATTATACGGAAGACACTCCTGATTTCCAATGGAAGCTGCTGGAAGACACGTGCAGCATTCTTGGCTATCTTTGTCAGAAAGCGACAGGCAACTACGGCGGGAGAACCTGGATAGCCTGGTTTACTTCCGCAATTCCCCTTAGTGACGGGCCCTACAAATTTGCCGGGCTGCCGGGATTAATCGTAAGAATCAGCGATGACCGGGACTATTTTATTTTTGAACTGAAAGGAGTTGAAAGCAGGAATACGCCTATAATGCAAGCCTTCGGGCCAAAATACCAAAAAATTGATAAAAAGCGCTACTTACAAATATGCTATCGTGTATGGACAGAAGGCTTTGACCCAAGTGGCAGAGTTACAGCCCGTGTTACTGATGCACAGGGTAGAGATGTTACCGATGAAAAAATACCCTATATACCCATTGAGTTATATTAAAATGAGACGCCCGGGGTTATTTCTGGTTGCCCTTGCCGTTTTATCCTATAATTCCTTATTGGCCCAGGAAGCAGGCGCGATAGAAGGCCGGGTGAGAACTAAGGAAGGACAGGGAATAGAAGGGGCTGTCATTTCCGTCAGACAGACCGACAACACAAAAATTATCGTCTATACTGTTAGCAGATCTAACGGGGATTTTTCTTTGTGTATTCCTGCCGGGGAGGGCCCGTTGAGCATAGAAGTACGGCATATGGGTTACAAGACGGTCACTCTGGATTTATCCGGAAACCTGCCGGTTTTAGCGGACATTCAACTGGAAGAAGAGGTGACACAGTTAAAAACTATACATATCAAGCCCGTAGCCATAGAGCAAAGAGGAGACACCCTGCGCTACGATATCACAACACTGACCACTATAGACGATAAGACCATTGGTGATGTGTTAAAAAAGCTTCCCGGAGTGGAAGTATTGGAATCCGGGGCCATAAAGTATCAGGGAATTCCCATCAATCGGTTTTACGTGGAAAATATGGATCTGATGGGCGGAAGGTACGGGATGATCACCCAAAATATGGCCGCCGGGTATTTTTCCACGATTGAGATACTGGAACGCCACCAGCCTGTAAAAGTATTGCGGCAGGATATCAGGCCGGCTAATGCGGCCCTTAATCTGAAACTGAAACAAAAGTACAAATCCCGCTGGCTGGGGACCTTTGATCTTTCTTTGGGAGCAGCACCTTTGTTATGGTCGGAAAGCGCATTTCTTACTCGATTTGCTATTTCTTCTCAATCTCTGTTCCTTGCCAAGGCAGACAATACAGGAAAAAACCTGTTTGAAGAACTTCGTTCATTTGATCAGCAAGGACTGTTATCCGGGAGTTACAGATACGCAGCCGTTGAAAGTCAGGACCCGATGGAAAGAATGTACTTTGATGTAAGCCGGCGCCAGGTATTTCCCTTATTGGACAACTCCGCTTCTTTGCTTAATACCAGCTACATGGTGGCGGCCAATCATCTTTCAAAACTAACTAAAGATCTGCAATCCCGTTTGAATATCAGTTGTATTTATACCCGCGACACCAGCCGTTCCGTCCGTACTACCCGTTATTTTATTCCTGGACAGGATACGGTGACTGTACGTGAAAATACCACTACTCAAAACAAAAGACAGGTCTATCAGTTGGAATACCTGCTGACAGCTAATACTGATAATTATTTCCTGGAAAACAAAATTTACGGCAAGCTGAATTTCTCGGAAATCAATTCACTTGTGGATGTCGGTATAAATACTACACAGCAATTCCGGCTCCCCTACACGCTGGCGGGTAACCATTTTAATTTTATAAAAAAGATTGGCAAATCAACGTTAAAAATTGCCTCGGAAACTTTTTACAACAGCAGCCAACAGTCTCTGGATATTGAAAAAGATTTAGAAAAAACCAGACAGACCATCCATTACAAAATAGTTGAGACCACTAATGAAATTTCATTAAAAAGACAACTCCGACACACGCAGATCAGTTCTGAAATCGGAATTGATTATTCTTTCCAATCATCTGATTCGCAAATGGAAAACCCGTTTTTCAATACGGATAGCACCTTCTGTTTTACAGCTTATTCTTTTTTAAATTGTTATGTAGGAGAAAGTCTGAATTTTAAATTTGAAAATCTTGACCTTTCCTTTAGTCTGCCCATCGGATGGTCATTCCAGAGTTACCTGAAATCGGCCCGATGGTATTTTAACCCTCGTTTGAATATGGTATGGGAGCCCTCTGTTATGTGGCGCATAATGGCAAATGGCAACCTTAGTACTACTCCCGAATATTCTATTGAAGAAATGGGGGGAGGAGGATATATGATGCGTGATTATAGAACATTTTTTCGGACGCACAACGGCATTTACAGCAAATTAACCGCCTCAGCAATGGCCGGTATCAATTATAAAAATGTCTCTTCGTTGTTTTTTGCCAGCCTGATGACACAGTATTCATACAACGGAAATTACCTGTATCCCGGACAGAACGTGCTACCGGACTACACTATACGCTACCGACATGAAGGTAACAACACCCTGCAGCTATTCCTCCATTCCATAACCATGGACAAAAGCTTTTTTGCTTTCCCGCTAAAGTTGAAACTCAATGCCACGGCAACAGAAATCAGGGGAGATATTATGCAATTTGGTGAACTCTCACCATACGATAACTGGTCTTTCAACGGCTCTTTCTGTACCATATATTCCCTAGGAAACAATGCCGTACTAAAATATACGTACGACATGACTGCCAGCAGGTCGTATATCCATTATGCCAATACTCTTAACATTACTTTCCTGATAGCAAAAAAACTTAAAATCAATACGGATATTAAATGGCTAAACAATCAGATTTCACCCATAAAACGCAGCAATCTGTTCTTTGCTGATCTAAATCTTTCGTATGATTTCAAACACGTTCACTTGTACATTGCCTGGAACAACATTTTCAATAAAAGGGCTTACGAAATCTCTTACTTTAGCGAACTGTCAGATATTGCTCTGTCCTATACCATACGCCCTTTACATGTTTTATTGGGTATGTCTTTTAGTCTTTAGTTACAATCCGGAAATTCCCCCAAAAACCTGAAAAGAAAAAAGCCTTTCAAATCGTTGAATTTGAAAGGCTTAGTTTTGTGGAGATAGACGGAGTCGAACCGACGACCCCCTGCTTGCAAAGCAAGATATGCACACTCACAAAAATCTCACTTTCAATTATTTATAACATATTGATTTTTCATTTGCACAAATTTTGCATTTTTCGTGAAAAAAAGCCTCAGAAAAATGTAAATATTGGTGATTCTGACCTGAGGATCATGGAGGTCATGAGGCAGCATTTGGAATATCTTTCTGGTGAGGTATTAATACTTCAAGGACACAATTTGTCATTTCAATGACTTGAGCTCAACTATATTTAAACTCTTCTGCTATAAAAGGCACTGTCCAAAACATTGTGTAAATGACAATCGGGTTTTCATAACTGCTATACTACTCCCGAAAATCAGTCCTCCGGAAAATTCACAAGCAACAACCTGAGCCATGAAACACCAAATGGACCCCGGAAGTGTGTATCCGGATATCCTGGTGAGGGAAAGACCACATTTTAGCAAAGAATGAAAAAATAGAAAATATTTTCAATTTTTTATCTCAAGCTATACCATGTAATCGATTTATTTATATATATTTGTAATAAGATCTGACTTCAAACCAAGGCCCAATCACGCCTGGCCAATAAATGGCCAACTGGTTCCAAAATAAGTTCCCTGTACTTCGCAGAAAGAGAATGGAGAAGTAATATTTGCTCCATAGGTTCTTTCGTACCTATAAGCCTGTAAAACCTTTGAATAATGCCTCTTTTCAGACGTTTGTAAAAACATCGGCTTTCAACTTTGCTTAAATTTT
>JAQVSH010000146.1 GCA_028700615.1 Bacteroidales bacterium | reverse complement strand
TTAAAGAACTCCGTGCCAGACAGGCGTTTACAAAGCCTTCAGTGGAAAAGAGAGATCAAATGAAGCATGCTGTATACGTACAGAAATTGCAACAAAAGGAAGACTAATCTCTCCGTTGATATTCTTTTAATTTTTTGGACATGAAATAATCATGAATTTTATTATGCTGAGATTCAAAGGCGAGGCATGTATATAATTCAAGGGTTGTTTCATTTTACTTTTAATCATAAATACCGGACCCATGAAATCACTGATTTCGTATTTGGACTATTTAAAATACGAAAAGCGATTTTCTGTGCATACGGTTATTTCGTATCAGACTGATTTATTGCAGTTTGATGCTTTTTTAAGCGATTCCGGAATCTTTGACGAAGAGCGTGTTACTGCAAAACAAATTCGGGAATGGCTGGTCTCTCTGGTAGAGAGGGGGTATTCTCCCAGATCTGTAAATCGAAAAATTGCCACGCTCAGGGCTTTTTATCGTTTTCTCCTTAAAACAGGGGCGGTTCGGAAAAATCCTGCCAGTGAAGTGCCCTCCATGAAAACGGGTAAACGCTTGCCGGGTTTTGTCAGAATGGAAGAGATGACAGATATGCTTTCTCAAAAACCTGATCAGGATGATTATCCGCAGGTGAGAGACAGGGCTGTTTTATATATGTTGTACGGAACCGGAATCCGTTTATCGGAGTTACTTCAATTGTCAGATCATGATTTTGACTGGCAATCCAGGCAGGTCAGAATTTTTGGAAAAAGAAGTAAAGAAAGAATGATTCCTTTGACGGATGATCTTTGCAAGGAAATGGAATTTTATGTATCTTTAAGGAAAAGTCAGTTCCCGGATATGGAGGCAAAGTTCTTTTTTTTATTGGATAATGGGAAGCCGGTCTATGCAAAATGGGTCTATCGTTTGGTGAATCGTTTTTTGTCAGGGGTATCCACCCTGCAAAAACAGAGCCCTCACGTGTTGAGGCACTCTTTTGCAACTCATTTACTCAATCAGGGTGCCGATCTGAATGCGATCAAGGAATTGCTTGGACATGCCAGTCTTTCGGTAACCCAGGTATATACTCATAATTCCATGTCCCGGTTAAAATCGGTCTATAAACAAGCTCATCCAAGAGCTTAATTCATAAAGGAGGGCAAAATGAAAATCATGATTCAGTCGTTGCGTTTTGACGCGGACAAAAAATTGCAGGATTTCATTCAGAAAAAAATGTCAAAAATCGAGAAGTTGTGGGATGCGGCGAGCGTGATGGAGGTGGTCTTGCGTCTTGAAAATGATGCAAGTGAAGAGAATAAGGTGGTTGAGGTGAAAATTCCTATTCCCGGATCTGCGGATATTTTTGCGAGAAAACAAAGCCGGACTTTTGAGGAGGCGATTGATGACCTGGTGGATATTTTATCCCGTCAGGTAATGAAAGCCAAAGAAAAGGCAAGAGGATTATAAATTATTTTTGCGGGATATTGCGGAGTTGATTTTTTTTTCTACATTTGCAAACTCTTTTCGGATCGGAAAGAGGGACGATAACGGCTGCCGGTGTAGCTCAGTTGGCCAGAGCAGCTGATTTGTAATCAGCTGGTCGGGGGTTCGAATCCCTCCACCGGCTCATATAGAAATGTTCTTTGCTTATTAGTATTGATATAATTCGCCGAATTTGAGGCGGATGCATATACACCGGGGAGATACCAAAGCGGCCAACTGGGGCAGACTGTAAATCTGTTGTCTTGCGACTTCGGAGGTTCGAATCCTCCTCTCCCCACGTTTTTTCAGGGTGTATTGCGGGAGTAGCTCAGTTGGTAGAGCATAACCCTTCCAAGGTTAGGGTCGCGGGTTCGAGTCTCGTCTCCCGCTCAATTTTTTGAATTATATCTCTCT
This sequence comes from Bacteroidales bacterium, assembly GCA_028700615.1. Lineage (GTDB taxonomy): Bacteria > Bacteroidota > Bacteroidia > Bacteroidales > UBA4181 > JAQVSH01. The sequence continues at coordinate 3,528 of JAQVSH010000146.1, read as the reverse complement.
ACAAGCCTGTGTAGCTCAGTGGTAGAGCACTTCCTTGGTAAGGAAGAGGTCACGGGTCCGACTCCCGTCACCGGCTCATTTTTTTGTGCAGTGATAAAAAACCAAGTATAAAATAAACACATCAATCATCTCTTATTTAAATTTCGAGTTATGGCAAAAGAAAAATTTGACAGGTCAAAACCGCACGTCAATATTGGGACCATCGGTCACGTAGACCACGGAAAAACCACGTTGACTGCTGCAATTACAATGATTCTTGCAAAGAAAGGTCTTTCCGAAGTTCGTTCTTTTGATTCGATCGACAATGCTCCTGAAGAAAAGGAAAGAGGAATCACGATTAACACTTCTCACGTTGAGTATCAGACGGCTAACCGTCACTACGCTCACGTAGACTGCCCGGGTCACGCCGACTATATTAAGAACATGGTTACCGGTGCTGCCCAGATGGACGGCGCTATTATCGTAGTGGCTGCTACGGACGGACCCATGCCCCAAACCCGCGAGCATATTTTGCTGGCTCGTCAGGTAAACGTTCCCCGTATTGTGGTTTTCATGAACAAGGTGGATTTGGTCGAAGATGAAGAAATGCTTGAGCTCGTTGAGATGGAAATGCGTGATTTGCTTTCTTTCTATGAATATGACGGAGAGAATGTTCCTGTAATCCGCGGTTCTGCTTTGGGCGCTCTCAATGGTGTTGCTGAATGGGAAGACAAAGTTATGGAGTTGATGGATGCTGTGGATACTTATATTCCCCTTCCTCCCCGTGAAAATGAAAAACCTTTCCTGATGCCTGTTGAAGACGTTTTCTCTATCACTGGTCGTGGAACTGTTGCTACGGGACGTATCGAAACCGGTGTCGTTAAAGTGGGTGAAGAAGTTGAACTCGTTGGTCTGGGTGCTGAAAAGAAGAAAACGGTGGTTACGGGTGTTGAAATGTTCCGTAAATTGCTGGATTCCGGTGAAGCTGGTGACAATGTAGGTTTATTGCTTCGTGGTATTGATAAGAATGAAATCAAGAGAGGTCAGGTATTGGCCAAACCGGGTTCCATTACTCCCCATACTACTTTCAAAGCTGAAGTATATGTTTTGAAAAAAGAAGAAGGCGGTCGCCACACTCCTTTCCATCAGAAATATCGTCCTCAGTTCTACATCAGAACTCTTGACGTAACCGGAGAAATTGAACTTCCTGAAGGTCGCGAAATGGTTATGCCTGGTGATAACGTTACGATCACTGTAAGGTTGATCTATCCTGTGGCTATCAACAAAGGTTTGCGTTTTGCAATCCGCGAAGGTGGACGTACAGTAGGTGCCGGTCAGGTGATTGACATCGTTGAATAATTAGGTAATTAACTGATTTATAATAAAATAGAGTCTAGTTAGCTCCTGACTCTATTTTTTTCATTACGAGTGTAGTTCAAGGGTAGAATAGCGGTCTCCAAAACCGTTGATGGGAGTTCGAATCTCTCCACTCGTGCTTAATCTACGACTATGAGAATCATAAATTATTTCGAAGAGTCCTATACCGAGTTGGTACACAAAGTGTCCTGGCCGACATGGAAAGAATTGCAATCCAGTTCGCTGGTGGTCTTGGTAGCATCCCTGATCATCGCTTTGGTGATTTTTTTAATGGATATTTCCCTGGAAGGTATTTTGAAATTTATCTACAATCTGTTTTATTATTAAATCTCTCTCTTGAAATATGAGCGATACTGGTAAAAAGTGGTACGTACTGCGCACAGTCGGGGGAAAGGAAAAAAAAGTAAAGGAATACCTTGAAAATGAGATTTCTGCCCTTGGCTTGGGAGAGTATGTTTCTCAGGTATTAATTCCTACCGAGAAAGTTTATCAGATCCGCAACGGGAAAAAAATCAGTAAGGAACGGATTTATTACCCCGGATATGTGCTGGTTGAAGCCAATCTGGTCGGAGAAGTTCCCCATGTATTGAAAAATATTCCCAATGTAGCCGGATTTCTGGGAGAGGAAAATAAGAAAATGGATAAGGATAAACAACCCATTCCATTGAGACAGTCTGAAATTAACAGGATTCTTGGAAAAGTTGACGAATTGGCAACCCATGAAGAAGAAATTAACGTATCTTACACAGTGGGAGAATCGGTAAAAATTATTGACGGGCCGTTTAACAGCTTTACCGGAGTGGTTGAAGAAGTTCGCGAGGATCGTAAGAAGTTGAAAGTTATTGTGAAAATTTTTGACAGAAAAACGCCTCTTGAATTGAGTTTTATGCAGGTGGAAAAGGAATAATTTCCCCTGTTATTGATTGCATGTTACGCACGTATTCTATATAAGGCAGTTGACGCTTCCCTTGAAGACTGCCAAATCAAACTTAAGGAAAATTATTATGGCAAAAGAAGTTGCAGCATTGATTAAATTGCAAATCAAAGGCGGTGCCGCAAATCCATCTCCTCCAGTAGGACCTGCATTAGGTTCTAAGGGAGTGAACATTATGGAATTTTGTAAGCAGTTTAATGCTCGTACTCAGGATAAGGCCGGAAAGGTTATCCCTGTGATTATCACAGTTTATGGGGATAAGTCTTTTGACTTTATCACCAAAACTCCTCCCGTGGCGGTACAGTTGCTGGAAGCAGCAAAATTAAAGTCGGGTTCTGCCGAACCGAATCGTAAAAAAGTCGGATCAGTGACCTGGGATGTTGTTGAAGCGATAGCTAAAGATAAAATGCAGGATTTGAATGCATTTACTTTGGAATCTGCGATGAGCATGGTAGCCGGTACAGCCAGAAGTATGGGGATAACCGTTAGTGGAACTCCTCCTTTCAACAAATAAAAAAGTATTGAAGGCTATGACAAAACTTACAAAAAACAGGAAGTTAGCGTTAGAAAAGATCGATCTTTCGAAAGCGTACAAACTATCGGAAGCAGCCGCCTTGTTGAAGGAGATTAGCACGGTTAAATTTGACGCTTCGGTGGATATTGATGTTCGCCTGGGTGTGGATCCCCGTAAGGCGAATCAGATGGTTCGCGGTGTGGTCTCTCTGCCTCATGGTACGGGAAAACAGGTCCGGGTGTTAGTGCTTTGTTCTCCTGATAAAGAAGAAGAAGCCAGACAGTCGGGGGCTGATTATGTCGGACTGGATGAATTCATTGAAAAGATCAAAGGAGGTTGGACCGACGTTGATGTTATTATTACCATGCCTTCCATTATGCCGAAAATTGGTGCCCTTGGCCGTGTTTTAGGCCCCAGGGGATTGATGCCTAACCCCAAAAGTGGTACAGTTACCATGGAAGTCGGAAAGGCGGTTAAGGAAGTAAAGCAGGGTAAGATTGATTTTAAAGTGGACAAATTCGGAATTGTTCATACCTCGATCGGAAAAGTTTCGTTTAGTCCTGACCAATTGGCGGATAATGCGAAAGAATTTTTGAACACGATTATCAAATTAAAACCGGCTGCGGCAAAAGGAACTTATGTTAAGAGTATTTATCTCTCTTCTACCATGAGCCCGGGGGTTAAGATTGATACCAAATCGGTCGATGAGTAACGTTTAATTCTT